>JACMIS010000161.1 GCA_014381035.1 Armatimonadota bacterium | reverse complement strand
GCGAGTGATTGCAACACGGCTTTCATCTGTGGCTCGGGGGGCGGTGGCGCGGCTTGCGCGGAGGCAGCTACAAGGGTGAGTGCCGCAGCGGCGGCGGCAAAAAACAAACGTCGGTTCAATTAAACGATTCTCCTTCTACATTCTGAGGAATCGTTTACCCCGCAACTATCGCTGGTGAAACCAACGGTTGCTATCCGGTTTATGTTTATTGTACAATAAGTGGGGAGGGATTCGATATGACAGTACATCGCTATGACCCGGATATCTGGGTAGTTACAGATGCTCTCACGCACGCGGAATGCACGGAATTTATCGGACACGGTGAAGCCACCGGGTTCGAAGCGGCAACAGTCGCGCTTCGATCCGGGGAGCAGATGCGGACCGATCTGCGCAACAACGACCGTGCCACCGTGGACGATGATGCTCTGGCCACCGAGCTGTGGCAACGGATGAAGCCGTTCGCTCCCGTCGAAATAGACGGATTCCCGGCGACCCGCCTGAACCCTCGGTTCCGCTTTTATCGGTACGAGTCCGGGCAACAGTTCAAACGGCACCTCGACGGGCGCGTCTATCTGCCGACAGGAGAAGTCAGCCGCGTGACCCTGCTCTTTTATTTGAACGGGGGTTGTGCGGGGGGCGAAACGGTGTTCGGCGACTGGGGTTTCTCAAGAGGCAAATCGCTCCGCCCGGAAATCCGCATCACGCCCGCTGTCGGTTCCGCGCTGTTTTTCACGCACGAACTCTGGCACGAAGGAGCACCGGTAACGGCAGGGCGGAAATATGTCCTCCGAACCGATGTCATGTACGCCGGTGCGCCCGACACCCGTTAACGAATCGCCTGCCGCATCGCGAACTCCTCGGCGGTGAGGGAGCAACCGCGTAACGCGGCTCCGGGTGCGCGTCCCAGAAGAACGAAACCGTCGCCGTCCGGGTGGGCATACCCCCAATCCTCGGTCTGAATGGCGAGGCAGGAATTAAGATTGGCGACGTCATAATGCGCGAGAACGCCGGGTTGGCCGCGTTCCGCTTCATCGCCCGTGACCGGGTCAATAACGCGGGTGCGGACGAGGTGTGGCAGTCCCATCTTTCGCGGTTCCCGTGCGATCCCGAGAATATGGTCCCGGTAAGTCGTGTCGTAAAACTGTGATGCCATCTCGCTCATGCCGTATTCCGCGAGGCAGTGCGTCGCCGGAACCCCGAACCGCTCGGTGAACATTCGGTACAGATCCTCCCGCTCCACCTCTCGGGAGCGACCTTTGAACCCGCCCGTCTCGACGATCCGGCTACCAGAGGGGAGTGTGATTGTGATGCCGTTCTCTGACATATGATCGAGAAGTTGGACCCACGCAAACGCGGTCCCGAACAAAACGCACGTAACATCCGAACCGCCGTGAAAAGCGCGAACAAACTCTTCACGCCACGTTTCACCCCAGATGAAGTTCCCGCAATGATGCCGGGTGAGATGGTTCGCCATAAACGACAGCGAGGAATGCGGAGCCTCCTCGGATGCTGGCATCAGAGCGTAGATCGGGGTGGAATCGCCCAAACTATCTCCAGCCATGATGAAATGCCGATACGAGGCGTGTAACGAGTGCAGGTACAACTGCAAGGCGGGGGCGTCCATGTAGTGCTTGCTGGTTTCGCTCCCCGTCGTCCCTGAAGAATGAAACGTCCGACCGCCATTTTCCGGGATACAGAGTGCCGGGTCGGTACAGGTCAGTGCGAAACGCTTGAACGCGGCGGCGGGGGCGGCGGGAATGTCTTGCCAGCGCGTTACCGTATCGGGCGTTGCTTTGCGCCCGTCGCAGAACATTCGGTACGGCTTGTTGTTGGCATATTGATAGGCAAAAACGTGTAAGGCAAGCGGCTCGAAGTCGGTGTCATTGAAACTTGCGATATGTGCGGACAAAGCGGTCGCGAGCGATTCGGCGGATTCCATGTCTCGATTTTACCGCGCTATGCGCCGTTGCGAAGTAGCGTCAGTTGACCGTCGCGGCGTTCCAGAAGCAGGGTGCGTCCGTCGAGCGACGACGAAATATCCTTGATGACAAACGGCTTCAGCGTTTTTTCATCCGAAAGGCGCATTTTGGCAACGAAGTTGCCCCTCCGATCCAGCGTGAACAGCGTGTCGTCGGCATTGCGCACCGTGATCGTGGCACCATCGGCGGCGACGGCGGCAATGATCGGTCTGAACAAGGCACTGCCCTTATCGGAGAAAAGTCGGTTCCCCTCGGCGTCGAAATAGGCGAGTCGCCAGTCGTCCGAGTTCGCCACAGCCGCACTCCGCCGATAGGTGACAGCGACATACTCTCCGCTTGCGGAAAGGAGCGCGGTCGGTTGTGACGCCCCTTCCGGTAGACGCACCTCCCAAAGCAAGGCTCCGGTTTTGCCATCGTGAACGCGAACCATACCTTCGGTTTCGTTCGCGCCGCGAATGGAAAGTACCAGAACTCTTGAACCATCCGCAGACACCGCCACACGGCAGGCTCGGTCCGCGTCGGGTTCCACGCGCCGCCAGCACGGTTGCTTACCCGCGAGTGAGCAACTGAGTACTCCCGCGCGAGACCATGTTCCGAGAGCGATTCGGGAAGCGTCCGACGCGACTACGAGCGATTCGGGCACTCCGTCCGTCAGCACGGGCGATTTTTCTCGCGAAGGGTTCCGGACTTCGTAGACCATCCTTCCACCCGTCCCGATGAACGCAACGCTGTTCATATCGAACGCCGCGCTCCAAACCGCACCGTCCCCGGCAAAAATCCGGGATTTCAGTTCGCCATGTAGCGGATGGAGAAGGACGACCGAGTTTCTATCGGGGTTTAACCGTGAGTAAGCCGCCACCGAGCCATCCGGCGCGGCGACCACGTGATTGACCCCGGAAAGCGGCGCGGTGCGCCAGAGCATGCGGCCGGAATCGCTCCGGAGCCGCCGCACACAGCCTTTACTGTCGGTCCATGCGACGTTCTGACCATCCGTTGACAGCGAAACGTCGGAGACGTCCGGGGTGGGGACTGTCCACGCGACCCGCCACCGGTTCGCGCCGGTGGCAAATTTCGGTGCAATGACCGGGGAGGGGAACGGTTTGGGGGGTGTTGCCACGGCAGGGGACGTGATCACCCGCACTAGAACACCCAGACCGGCGGCGATTCCCGCACCAATCAACAGCCAACGCTTTATCACGAGTAGTTACCCATTCGAGCCTGTCCCGTTATCCTTTTGATTCACCACCATACGGACGAAATACTGATGTAGCCGGATGTCGTTTGTCAACTCCGGATGGAACGCCGACGCGAGCAGGTTTCCCTCTTGCGCCAAAACCGCCCGGTCCTCGAATCGCGCCAGAATATGAACATCCGCGCCCGCATCGGCGATATACGGTGCCCGGATAAACACTCCACGCACCGGCTCCCCATCCGCCACATAGTCTGGCACGGCCAGATCGGTCTCGAACGATTCGGTTTGCCGCCCGAACGCGTTGCGCACCACGGAAATATTCATCAGACCGAGGGTGAGCTGTCCGCCGCGCTTCTCACCACCATCAATCCGCTTCGCCAGTAGTATCATCCCGGCGCAGGTGCCGTAGATCGGTTTACCTGCGTTATACGCTTCTTGAATCGCCTCGTCCAACCCGAACCGGTTCATCAGCCGCCCGATGGTGGTACTCTCGCCGCCGGGGAGTATCAATCCATCGCAAGCAACGACTTCTTCGGGAGTACGGACCTCGACAGCATCGCCGCCCGCCGCCCGCGTCGAGGCGACATGAACATCATAACCGCCCTGAAGCGCGAGCACACCAATTCGTGGCATCGGCTTGTGATTTTGCATCCTCCGCATTATATCGTGCTACCAAGAATCGTCGAAGTCATAGGTTTGGCAGCATGACCATTTCCGGTGGCGTCAAATGTAAAATGCAGCCGTTGTCCACATCAAACACATCACATTTCCACATTCCTGGCGTCACGAAAAGATCGACTCTGCGCGGCGGCACATAGGGAAACCCTGCCCCATCCCCTGCGTCCGCACCGGCAATGAGGCGCAAGAACTCATCATGGATATAAAACGTGAAATATTCCGCTGGTGCTGAAGCACGGATCGTTTCCCAATCGGACACCGCATCCATCACGCCTTCCGATACGAGAATTGTCCCGTCCGACAACTGGTACATGGCACCTTGAGTGCTACCCGAGGCGTCCACAACCAGCATGTCACGGTCATACCGGTGAAGCAGAACGCTCTCCGCCGCACAAATGACGTCGTAATCGGTTTCGACCGCGACGCCCTCCATGAGCGAATTGTCGAAATCCATCGCACCTTGCCATCGTGCCGCCGCCGTGGCCTGCAACACAATGACCGGACCCCCATCCCCGATGATTTCATGCGGGGAAGGGACGTAGACCGGAGCCGGTTGCGTCTTACGAAAGTACAACGGTTGCTGGGACGAAAAAGAGGACATAGTTAGGTTCGCAATCGACGGCGAGGCGATTTACCAGCCGCGATTCGCCATCTTGTCCTTGTCGTCCAACTGGCGGATGTCGATGCCGACCATCGCTTCGCCGAGGTTTTCCGAGATCGTGATCAGGCGGTCGAAATCGTTGTAGAACGTCACGGCGTCCACCATGCGCTTCGCCCGCTCTGCCGGATCACCCGACTTGAAGATGCCGGACCCGACGAACACGGTTTCCGCGCCGAGTTGCATCATCAGTGCGGCGTCCGCCGGGGTAGCGACGCCGCCCGCCGAGAAGTTCGGCACCGGTAGTTTGCCATTTTCCGCGACATAGCGCACCAACTCGTAGGGAGCTTGCAGGTTTTTCGCTTCTGTCATCAGTTCGGCTTCGTCCATGTTACGAATCTTCCGGATGCCGCCCATCAGCGCACGCATGTGGCGCACTGCCTCGACGACGTTTCCGGTACCCGCTTCGCCTTTGGTTCGGATAAGGGATGCACCCTCGCCGATGCGTCGCAACGCCTCGCCAATGTCTTTACAGCCGTTCACGAACGGTACTTTATATTGTAATTTGTCAAGGTGGAATGCTTCGTCGGCAGGTGTCAATACTTCGGATTCGTCAATGAAGTCAACGCCCATCGCTTCCAGGATTCGCGCTTCGACAATGTGCCCGATACGACACTTCGCCATAACCGGGATCGTAACGGCATCCATGATCTCACGGATCATGCGCGGGTCGCTCATCCGTGCCACGCCGCCATCCTTGCGAATATCTGCCGGAACACGTTCCAGTGCCATGACTGCGACCGCCCCCGCCTCCTCAGCGATTCGCGCCTGCTCGACATTTACAACGTCCATAATAACGCCGCCTTTGAGCATTTCCGCGAGTCCGGTTTTATTGCGCCAGGTAGACTTTTGCGGTGTTCCGTTGGCACTTGTATGGATATTCGCGGGCATTTCCAAAGTCACTGATCCGTTATTTGTCATCTTCGTAAAACTTTCTAAAACAAATGTATTGCAGACATTTATAGTATCCGACACGGGAGCGGCTTTCAACGAAGAGGAAACGGCGTTTTTATGCAAGCGGATATAAGGAAGGTCAGCGATGAACCGGCAATTATACGGGGGTGGACACCCCCGTAAGTTACTGCATGCTTGCCAGCAATTCATTCAGCGGGATGAGGGCGAAACTGCTCGCATAGTCGCTCATGGCGTAGGGCAAGACCACGGTGCCGTTATGCACCAACGCCCCGCACGAGTACACGACGTTCGGGACGTAGCCTTCGCGTTCGTTGGCGTTCGGCGTCAGGATCGGCTCTTTCGTGCGCCCGATGACTTTCGTCGGGTCATTTATATCGAGTAGTGCCGCCCCGATGCAGTATTTCCGCATCGGTCCCACGCCGTGCGTGAAAAGAAGCCATCCGGCGTCGGTTTCGATGGGTGATCCGCAGTTGCCCAGTTGCACGAACTCCCAGGGATAGGTCGGCTTAAGCAGTACCTGCTTCGAGTACCAGAAGTGGAGTTGCTCGCTGAACATGATGTAGATGTTCTCCCCGTCCTGCCGCGAAATCATCGCGTAAACGCCGTTCACCTTGCG
>JACMIS010000018.1 GCA_014381035.1 Armatimonadota bacterium | reverse complement strand
TCGTCGCACTTTCCATGTTAGACATTGCTGTTGGATCGAACGCGAGCTACGGAACATAACCACCAACAAGCAGCACCGCAGGTAACGTCGATCCAACGTGTGGTTGGCGCCGTCCGCGAAGGACAAAAAGAAGCAAACTACGTTAGTACATTACCAGTTGATGCTGTCTATGTAGCAGGCACCGCTCCAGGGACCCGCGTCATAGTGAAACTGGAGTCCGAGCGTTCCGACAGCCGACCCGGTGTTCGGGACAGTTACCGTGATCGTGTTCCAGGCGTTCGGGGTGAGCGTCCCGGTGCCGACGTGATTACCTTTCCACGTCCCATTCGCCTGGTGAACGAACAGTTGGATCGCGTTCAGGTTGCTCCCCACTGGGAACCAGACCCGGCTGGTCACCGTCTTACCGCCCGTCAGGTTGGGACCGGGGTTCGGTTTGTAGAGCGTCCCGTACCCGCTTGTCGTACCGGTATTCAGGTTGACCCAGAGTGCGTTCGCCCCGGCGGAAGCGCGGTCGGCGGAGGACGCGATGCCGGAAATGTCCTGATCGCTGGTCACGAAGCCATGTGTGGTCGCTTCGAAGTTATACACGGCGGTATCGCCGCCGGTGGTGGTCGTCGCCGGATACAGGCGCGTTTGCGGAACGCGCTGTCTGCCCTGACCGGGGTACAGCCAGTCCAGTTTCGCGACTGCCCCGCCGCCCGCCTCGTAGAACTCCATCTTGAGGTCGTATTTCTGCCCGGCAGTCAGCGTGATCGTTCCCGAGTCGTCGATGGGACCGTGATCGGTCCAGTTGTTGATGATCTGCGAGCCGTTCACGGAAAGTCGCACGCCGTCATCCGAGTTCGTCGTGAACGTGTACGAACCAGTGACGGGAGCCTCGACCTGCCCTTCCCAGCGCACCGAGAAGTTGTCCACGCCGATACCGGCCACGCCTGGTGCGCCGGTTCCCCAGTCGAACCCGACCGTGGCGTCGGTGCGTGTCCCGGTCGCCGCGCCGGTCAGGGTCCGGTTGTTGAAATACGACCCGCGCAATCCGGTGCCGTTGTTCGCGCCGCCCGTACCCCCGCCCCCGCTTCCGGGCGTCATGGTCAGTAGCGAAACGGAGTATGCCGGGAGCGCGAGCGAGAAGTTGGTCGCCGCGTTTGAAACGGCGAGCGTTTGCACGTCGATGGCACTGCCGGTCTGCCCGAGCGAGGCGTTCGTGTCCTGCGTTTTGCCGAACTGATACAGCGTCGCGCTGGCTTGCGGCGTGAACCCGGCGAGCGCGAGGTTGCCTGTGATCGCGCTGTCGCGGTGTTTATTCAGGAGCAGGACGTGCAATTTGCCGTCCGGTTTCTTGACCGAGTACGCGGAAACATAGGGCAAGGCGTTAGTAAAATTTTGGTAAAGTTTTCCCGGCGCGGTTATTCATACGTCCGTGCCGCTCCGCAGGTGCGCTTCAAGGCGGGCGAGGAGGGCGAGAAAGGTTTCTTGCTCGCCGTCGGTGAAGGGCGCGAGCGTGTTGCCCCCCTTCGCCGTGGCAATCGGTCCCATTATGGAGAGCAGGTTTCCCCCGGATGGCGTCAGGCGTAACCTGTGTGAGCGGCGGTCGGTCTCGTCCGGAACACGTGCCAGCAGACTGCGTTCGACCAATTTCGCGATCAGAATTGTTGCGGTGGGTCGTTCGATGAACAGGTAGTCCGCAAGTGCGGACGGCGTCACATGGTCCGGCTTGTCCGCGAGTTGCCATACTGCCAGCAACACGCGGAACTGAGCCTGGGTGATTTCGTGCTCCGCAAACCAGGCGTCGAACTGCGACGCCATCCGTGTCCCGAGGCGCATCAAGCCCAGGCAGATTCGCGACTGCCGCGTCAACACACGGTCACTGTCGGACATGGATCACCCCCGTCTTGCTTTTAACGAAACGGTTAATATAATAGACAATCAACCCGGTCCCGATCACCGTCGGTCCGAGCCAGATGACGATGAGCGACATTTCGGGAAACCATTTGCCGAAGTTGACCGCCGCGAACGCCGTCACGGTAGAGATATACGCCCCCATCATGCGCTGAATATGCAGGGATAACCATTTTTTTCTATCTGTCTCGGCGGCTTTACGCGCCCGAAACTCGCCGATCACGAGTAGGAGTGAGATCAAACCGAACACCAGGTACACGACGGCGAAACTGTTCCCGCGCAGAAAACCGTTCGCGGCGAGACCGATCAGTCCCAGCGATGCGAGCACCATGACACCGGAAATGACATGGTCCAGCAGTGCCGGGGCGCGGCGTTCGGCATCCTTGTACTTGAGTCGCAACATTCGCACGCCGGTGAGCGAAAGGTAGAACGCAAACACAGCGAGGAGTAGCAGGAACGGATTGGGGTGAATGATCGCGAGTATCAGAGCACTTACCGCGGCGAAGCCCATCGCCCCGACATACGCCCAGCCTGCGCGGCGGTGCGCGGTGTTCCCCTTCGCGATTGCCAGTGCCACCGGCGCGGCGAAAAAAGCGACACTGCCAGTAAGAATGTGCACCCATCGCAACGGTTGATATAGCGGTCCGGTCATTGTCCAAAAGTCGTCCATTTTCCCCTCCACCTGATTATACCGCTAATAGTTAGCTGACTAACTATATTTTCATTGCAATCTTTTTTGTGTTTCAATGAAAAAGGTTGGGTATACCCTCGCTACATGACGTACCGTTTTCTTTCGAGCCTTCCGCGGGGGGGTGCCGCCGTCCCTGCGACATTCCTCGTGCTTGTTGCGTCGCCGGTCCTCGCCCAGTCCTCCCCCGCACCGCCCCTCCCACTCGGCATCGCTATGGAGGAGTATGCCTACCCGTATCCGGTGCGATACCTGCCGCTAACGATAGACGGCGAACCGACACGGATGGCGTATATGGACATTCCGCCCACGAAAGTCGCGAACGGCAGAGCGGTGGTGCTCCTGCACGGCAAGAACTTTTACGGGGCATACTGGCGCAACACCGTCGCCGCGTTGACCGATGCGGGCTATCGCGTCGTGGTCCCCGATCAGATCGGGTTCGGCAAATCGAGCAAGCCGGATATTGCCTATAGTTTCCATCTGCTGGCGCACAATACGGCCACGCTCCTGGACACGCTGAAAATCGCGAAAGTGAGCGTCGTCGGACATTCAATGGGCGGAATGCTTGCCGTGCGATTCGCCCGTACCTACCCGAACCGCACGGAGCGGCTTGTGCTGGAAAACCCCATCGGTCTGGAAGATTACCGTCTTTTCGTTCCGCCACAGACGCTGGAATCGCTAACCGACGCCGAGTATAAGCAAACGCCGGAAACGTACCGCAAATATGTCGCATCCTACTTCGTTTCATATCCCCCCGGGCAATATGAACCATTCGTCACCGTACGAACGCGTATCGCACAAAGCGGCGAGTTCGACCGCTGGGCGAAGTCGTCGGCACGGACGTTTCAGATGATCTACGAGCAACCGGTGCGCTATGAATTCGGGGCGATCACGGTGCCGACGCTCCTCGTTATCGGGCAAGAAGACCGCACGGTGGTCGGCAAAAACCTTGTGTCGCCGGAGCGATTGAAGACGGTAGGTCAGTACCCCGAACTGGGCAAAACGGCGGCGGAAGATATTCCGAACAGCCGTCTGGTCGCGTTGCCGAACGTCGGACATATCCCGCATCTTGAAGCCCCGGTGCAGTTTCACGCGGCACTGCTCGATTTCCTGAAATAGGAGCCTGCCGCGTGTGCAAATCCCGAGATCGGGGTAAGACACAGTCGCTTCGTTTCACGATTCCACGATTTAGAAAGAATCTTATGCGATTACCGATACATAAACCATTTCCGATGCCCGCCCTTGTCGCGGCGGTCGCCGGGGGATGCCTCCTGACGGCGGCGACGCTCGTGTCCGGGCAGGGTACCCCGCCGAAGCGCACGACTCGCGCCGATATCGACGCCCATATCGTCAAGCCCGCCCTGATGGAAGCGACCCCGGAGCGGGTCGCCCGGCTGAATCTGCCGGAAGGGTTCCGAGTCGCCCCGTTCGCAAAATTGGAAAATCCACGCATGATGGCGGTGACGCCGGACGGCACGGTGTATGTTTCGCAACGGGAGCCGGGGAATGTGGTCATGCTCAAGGACACGAACGGCGACGGGGTCGCGGATGTAGAGAGAATCGTCGCCAAACGTAAACAGCTGCATGGGTTGGCTCTGCGCGGGAAAACTCTGTACTTTACTACGGTGAAGGAGGTGCTCTCGGCACCGATCAAGAGCGACGGCACCCTCGGAATGCCGCGTCTTCTGATCAAGGACCTGCCCGACGGCGGTCAGCACCCGAACCGCACCATCGGGTTCGGACCGGACGGCATGCTGTATATCTCATCCGGCTCGACGTGCAACGCGTGCGAGGAAACGAGCGACGAGAGCGCGACCATCCTGCGTGCCAACCCGGACGGCACGAACCGAAAGATCTACGCCAGCGGCTTGCGTAACACCATCGGGTTCGGCTGGCACCCGACCTCAAGACGGATGTACGGTTTCGATCACGGCATTGACTGGCTCGGCGACGACGACCAGAAGGAGGAGTTGAACGAGATCGTCGGCGGTAAACGGTACGGCTGGCCTTACGTCTTCGCCGACGGCAAGCCAAACCTCGCCGACGACCCTCCGAAAGGGTACACCTACGACTCCTGGGCGCGGACGAGTCGGGAGCCGGAGCTGCTCTATACCGCACACAGCGCACCGCTCCAGATGGCGTTTTACACGGCGAATCAGTTCCCCGCCGAGTACAAAAACGATGCGTTCGTCGCCATGCGCGGCTCATGGAACCGTAAGCCGCCTTCCGGCTACGAGGTCGTCCGTGTCAAATTCGGTCCCACTGGCAAACCCGTCTCCCTGACGCCGTTCCTGAGCGGTTTTCTGGTTCAAGGGGCGGAGAGCGGCAGCACTGAGGGCGAGGTGGGGCACTTCGCACGTCTCGCGGGAGTCGCGGTCGCAAAAGACGGTGCCCTTCTGGTCGGGGATGACACCAACGGCGTAATCTACCGCGTCTCGTACAGTGGGGGGAAGCCGTAGGGTCGGTGTCCTTCATCGGCGGGTTTTCGCCGCCACCCCCCGACAAAACCGACGGCGAAACGAAAACCCCAACCGGAATCGGTGGCTGCCCGTTAACGCTTTTGCCCGTTTCGCCGCGCTCTGCCAAGCCGTCACCGGTGTTCTGCAGCAGGTAGGCACCAGATACCGCATTACTTTTGAATGACTATTTAGTACACTGACGCGTTAGTAATTGAGGTTTGCCCAGCCAATTCCTGAGTGAAAATAAAGGGAAGACTATCTGTATCCCTCCCCTTCTTTTTGTCTCGAAAATATAGTTATTTTATGCAGAAGTTCGGCTTCTTCTTGTCACCCCCACATGTATCCAAATCCGTGAGAAGTATCGCGGATTCCGGGAACCAGGCCACATGCCCATCGCAGAAAAGATAGTTGCCGCCGTTTCCGTGGCGTTTCCAGCCTTGCGCTAGCTGTTTGGGCCAGCCACCATTTTCCCCGCGGTAAATATCGAGCACACTTGTCGAAGGGATGCCCGAGGTGTAATCGAAAACGGCAATCGTGGTTTTCGGGTGCGGCATAGAAGCATAGGCAAGTGCCGTAATAACAGGAAGATTATTCTTATCGAGATGCCCATCTGTCAGCATAGGATTGAAGGCGTATCCGAGTAGCCCGTGCTCGGCATCCCGGAGCGGGGGATCAAGGTGTGGGATCGGTTCTGCCGCAGGACAGCCTGATTCAGGCAAGGAAGGTATCGCTCGTTCCCCCCAGACTGCCTCGGTCGGCAGGTAGCCATCATTATCAGCGACGTACATTCCGATTGCCTGACCTACCTTACGCAAGTTATCCTGGCAAGCGACTCGCCCCCTGTTATTCTGCTCTCGCTGGAAGAAAAACAGGAGAAAGGCACAAACACAAATCGCCGCCAGAATGATCCCCACGACCAATCTGCCGTTCTTATCAATACCAGGCATTATTGTGCTGTCTTCTCGTGTAACGCAAATGCTGGCTTAGTGCCATCATTACCTCTATCTGTTGGTGACACCTGCTCCTTATGGAGCCATTTAACATGACCGTCGAAGAAAAGATAGTTAGCCCCACCATTGTGCCGCTCGTATCCCTTCTCCACGTTGTAAGGATAAGGGTTCCATGTTGTGTCTATGTAGGGATCAGGACCGTATGCACGAATCACATCTAATGCTGCGTCCAAAAACGTGACCGTGGTAGCAGGATAAATAAATTTATCATCAGTTCTCTCGGAGATGTTAGCATTGGATGTGTATCCTGCTATATCTCCTCTTCCCTCTATAAAGTCCTTCCTATCCGCCGGGACGGTAACGGAAGGACATCCCATGAGTCGAGGAAAAGTGCCTCGGGAGGATTTCGGAAAGGCAGTGTCGGCGCGATTCCAGGTTGACCATACCTGTGAATCTGGCCAGTTGCCGTCGTAGTCATCCACATAGAGGCGAACCGTTTGTCCGACGGTGTGAAGATTTGCCTGACACGTCGCTTTATAGCTACTTTTTCTTGAGTTGGATAACACCGGAAAAAGTATTGCCATCAGAAGGGCAAGTATGGCAAGCACGCTCAACAACTCAACCAGCGTGAACGCTTTTTTCATTATAACCCTCTTTGTTAAGCGGGGTGACATATTGTTGTCACCCCTCAGTCGCTCTCCTAGTCAACAATAATCGTAGGATTGAAGAG
>JACMIS010000160.1 GCA_014381035.1 Armatimonadota bacterium | reverse complement strand
CGAGACCATGATCCCGACGAAAATCAAAAGCGAAATACCGTTCCCGATCCCCTTCTCGGTCATCTGTTCACCCAGCCACATCAGGAACATCGTTCCGGCGGACAGCGTGACGACAACGATCAGGAGGTTCGGGATGCTCTTCGCAATCGCCCCGTTGGACGACAACAGTTGGTACAAGCCGAACGCTTGCAGGAACGCGAGGCCGACCGTGACATAGCGCGTGATCTTGTTGATCTGCTTGCGTCCCGAATCGCCCTCTTTTTGCATGGCTTGCAGTTGCGGAATGGCGACCGTTAGAAGTTGCATGATAATCGAGGCGTTGATATAGGGCATCACCCCCAGCGCGATTACCGAAAACTTCCGCAGTGCGCCGCCGGAAAAGATGTCCAGCGCACTGAACACACCCGTCCCGACCAATTTTTCAATGGCTTCGTGGTTCACGCCCGCCGCCGGAACGTGAAGCGCAACCACATAGACCCCGAATATCATCAGCACAAACTGAATGCGCTTCCGGATATCGGGCACCTGCATCGCCGCAACCAACTTGTCAAGCATCGTATTACAAAACTCCTAAAGGATTTAACCACAAAGGACACAAAGGCAACAAAGAAAAGGAAGATTCTTCCCGTCCTTCTTCGCGCTCTTTGTGTCCTTTGTGATTAAACACCGAGCGCGATTAGTTGGCTGCCCGAGCGGCGGCGTTGGTCGCGCGGTTTTCGGCGATCACGTCCGACATCTTACGGGCGGCCTCGGTGACCTGGACTGTGCCACCCTTTTCAGCAATCAGGGCTTCCGCCGCGCCGCTGAATTTGGCTGCCACAACGGTCAGGCTCTTGGTCAGTTCGCCACCCGCTAATATCTTTACGGGCAAAGAGGTATCTTTTATTACCCCGTGAGCAAGTAAAAATTCCGCCGTAATTTCCGTGCCGTTGTCGAACTGCTCCAGCTCGGACACATTCACGATATGGTAGTGGGTTTTATAGCGACCGTTGTTGAACCCGCGTGAAGTCAAACCGGTTCCCAGACCACGCTGTTTCGGCAAACGGCGGTGGAGCGGGGTTTGCCCACCTTCGAATCCGACCTTGGATTGTCCTCTCGCTTTGTCACCCTTGTGACCACGCGTGGATGTTTTGCCGTGTCCGGAACCCGGACCGCGACCGATTTTCTTGCGACGCTTGACCGAACCCGGTGCGGGTCGCAGATCTGTAAGGTTCATTATTTCGTCTCCCCGGAAGAAACCACGGTTTCTCCCCCGGTCACGGAGCCTTCCGTGACTTCCTCGAACGTGACGAGATGGCGCACCTTGTGGATCATGCCGCGAATCGCGTCGTTATCGGTTTGTACTACAGTATGTCGTATACGGCGCAGTCCGAGGGCACGGACCGTCAAGCCCTGCGACTTCTCGTACCCAATCGCGCTGCGCACTTGCGTAATCTTCAGTTGTGCCATTATTCGGTTGCTCCTTCCAGGGCTTTCGCCATGTCCGATGCACCCTCGGTCGCCGAAGAAACGACCGGTTGGACCGGTTCCACCACAGCGGAAACAACAACCGCGCCGATAGTCGAGCCGCGTCGCACTTCCTCGACCGTCTTGCCACGCAATTGCGCGACGGTCTCGATGGTGCGCAGTTTCTTCAGCGCGTTGATGGTCGCCCAGGCGTTATTGATCGGGTTGTTCGAGCCGATGGACTTCGCCAGAACGTCACGGACACCCGCCGCTTCGAGCAGGATACGCACCGCGCCGCCCGCGACCACGCCGGTACCCGGAGCGGCTGGCTTCAGGAGGACCTGAGTCGCGCCGTGTGCAGCGAGAACTTCGTGCGGAATCGTGCCGTCTACCATCGGGACAAGAATCAGTTGTTTCTTCGCGTCCTCGGTGCCTTTGCGGATCGCGTCGGGGATAGCGCGGGCTTTCCCCAGTCCGGCTCCGACGTGGCCTTCGCCGTCGCCGACAACGATCAGCGAAGACCAGGACATCGTGCGTCCACCCTTGTTGGTTTTTTGGACTTTGTTTGTCCGAACGATACGTTCACTCAGATCGTGTAACGTATCAGCGTTAATTCGTACCATATGCGTTCTTCCTTAAAAGTCCAGTCCGCCTTCACGTGCGGCGTCAGCGAGGGCTTTGATTCGCCCGTGATAAAGATAACCACCCCGGTCGAAGACGACCTTCTCGACACCGGCGGCTTTCGCGGATTCGGCGATCAATTTACCGACCGCAGCAGCACCCTCGACGTTCGCCCCTTTGACACCGTCGGCTTTCAGCGAGGAAGCAGAAGCGAGCGTGTGCCCTTTGGTATCGTCGATTACTTGTGCGTAGATATGCTGACCCGAGCGATAAACAGCGAGGCGCGGTCGTTCCGGGGTGCCTTCGACACGCTTGCGGATGCGCGTATGAATCCGCAGTCGAATTTCTTTTCGTTTAACATTCATTATATTGTTCTTCCTGCTCGTTTCCGAGATGCGGGTAAGAGGAAGGGCTATGCACCGATCCCCATGCCGCCGCAGATAAGTGACCAGTGGTTAGTGGACAGTGACCAGTTTCCAGAGAATGAGACGCAACCGCGCCCCCTCGGACACTAACCACTGCCCACTACTCACTATCCACTCATTTACTTCT
>JACMIS010000159.1 GCA_014381035.1 Armatimonadota bacterium | reverse complement strand
TCGCCGACGTGGAAGAGGAAACGCTCCGCACCATCGTGCGCGAGATCATCAAAACCGAACCGCTTCTGATCGGACCGCAAGGATATTAGAGAAGGGAGAAGGTGTTAGGTGTTAGGTGTTAGGTGTTGGGTGTTGGGTGTTGGGTTGCCTCGTCTGTCGGACCGCTACCGGCGGCGAAACGATAAACCGGCTACCCAACACCTAAACACCTAACACCCAACACCAAACACCAAACACCAAACACCTACTATGAACGAATACTGGCTCACTTACGCTGTCACGGCGTTCCTTGAAAACTTCTGGTATCTGGTTGTCGCCATGTTCGGCGCGGTCGTCGGCTCTTTCTTAGGGGTTGTGATCTACCGATTGCCGATCATGGAACTGACGCCCCCCGAACTGCTCCCCAAAGGGTACTCCCTTTCCAGTCCCCCGTCCTACTGCCCGCACTGTCGCCACAAACTGGAATCGTGGGAAAATGTCCCGATACTGGGGTTCCTCTGGCTCAGGGGGCGTTGCTCGGACTGTAAGAAGCCGATTCCCTGGCGCGACTTCGCGATGGAGATCCTTACCGCGTCCGCCTGGGTCGCCATTTTTCATCGCTACAACGGTGCCGACCCGGTTTCCTGGATCAACGTGATTTTGATCGCGCTGTTCGCGTCGGTGCTGATCGCCGCCGTTTTCATTGATCTGGACCACTTCATCGTTCCCGAAGCATTGAACCGGGTCGGTGTCATTATCGGTATTGCCCGAGACCTTACCGTGCTCGCGATAGCGTTCTTGCTGATGCAGACGGGGACGCCGGACGATTGGTCGGTGCGCTGGAACGGCGCGAAACTGTGGCAGGAAACGCTCGGCACATACACGTATTTCGGATGGCTTCCGCGCGGTTTCGTCGGTGCCGCCCTGTATGCAGGGTTGTTGTGGCTGGTTTCGTTCAGCGGATTCGTTTTCTATGCCCGTGCCGAGGGCGAATCGTTCGCGTCGGTTTCGCGTCGCTTCTTCACCTATGAGGAAGCCCCGGTGATGGCAGATCCTGTGGGTGTAGCCCCCGTCCCCGATTCCGGGGAAGCGGGAGCGAACACCAAGATTATAGGCTCGACCGTCGCGCAAACATCTCCACCTCCCACCCCCGCAACATCGGTGACGGGTGAACAAACAGAACCATTGGACGAACAGGACGACTCGCCGCCGATACGGCTACGCTTCTCCCCCGGTTTTATTGTGTTCCTGTCCGCAGGATTGCTCGCCTATGTCGTCGGACCGTGGAGCATTCTGGCGATTATTCTCCCGCTTGTTGCCTTCATTGCAATCACTCGCACCCCGACCGAATCGGCGAACGATGCATTCCGTCGTTTTTTCCGTTCCGACGATTTGCCCTACGAGTATGACGCCCCCACGCAATCGCTTGCCATGCCCAAGCCGGAACCCGTAGCGACCCGAGCAATGGTGGAGCCCGTTATCACCGGTTCCAATGTTGGCACGATGGTATGGAACAAGGAAGCGGGTGTTGTCGATCCGGTGTCTGGGGTCACCACGGGAGCAATCGAGGGACCACCGACCGCTGGCGAAAACCTGGCTCCTGCTATCCAAACTCCCGCCCCTTCCGCACCGCTTTCTTTCGCCGAGGCACAAGCTGACGCGGACCAATTCGCCAAGGAAGCCGAAAGCGGTGCGCATGGCGGAATGGGTCTCGGAGATGTGAAGTTGGCGGTCGCCATCGGGGCGATTCTCGGACCGGGACAGGCGGTGCTTTCCCTGATCTTCGCCGCGTTCTTCGGCGCGGTAACGGGACTGATCCTCAAAGCGATACACCGTAAGAACACCCTGCGATTGGCAGTGCCTTTTGTGCCCTTCATGGCGGCTGGCGCGTTTATCTGCCTGCTGTTCGGGGAGCAGATCATAACGTGGTATATGGGATTCTACGCGCCCGCGCCATCGCCGGAGATCCGTCGTGACAACGGTCCGCGCGTGTTGCCAAACGGTCAGGTGGAACTGCCGTCCGACAGCCGTATGCGGCAACCGCGCCCGCAATAAAGCCGCCCGTGAAGGAACAAAGCATAGCATGTGTCTAACCGAACGCGGCGAATAACGCCGCGTCGCAAAGGATTTGTGCTATGAATTCTTCGGTTCGTATTTTTTGCGCCGCTTTGTGCGGCATGACTTCTATTTCCGCGTTCGCCGCTGAGCCGGGAAAACTTTCCGTGCGGGAAGTGACGATCTTCAAGGACGGGCACACGTTCGTTCAGCGCGAGGGCAACTTACCGGTTGGCAACAACAGCACGGCGGTCCTGGACGAATTACCGATCCCGATCCTCGGAACATTCTGGTCGTATTCCGCCGACAAAGCGGTTTCGGTCCGCGCCGTTACCGCGACCCAACACCCCGTAAGCACCGTCCGCGACGCCGCAAGTGTTCGGGAACTATTAGCCGCGAATACCGGCTTGACAGTAACAATCCGCGAGAATGGACCGGGAACTCCCGCCTACTCCGCGACAGTGTTGTCATTACGCGGCGAGAATCTGGTGCTTCTGCAAACCGCGGAGGGGGTTCGCCTGGTCACGCTGGCAAGCATCGCGGAAGTCACCCTTCACGGAGACAAACCGAAACTGACCATCACCGATACGACTACCCGCCCGCAACTCTCCCTCACCCTCCAGGGCGTGGAAGCAGGCGGCACGGCGAACCTCGGGGTAATGTATCTCCAGAAAGGATTACGGTGGATTCCCGGCTACAAAGTCGTCATCGATCCGGCAAGCGGCAAAGCGCACGTGTCACTTCAAGGAACGCTGGTAAACGAATTAGCGGACCTGAGCGATGTGACCGCGCATCTAGTCATCGGTGTTCCGAAGTGGGATTTTGCCGGAGAGGTAGACCCGATAGCCTTACAGGAAACGCTCGTCCAATTATCGGCGCAATTCAACGGCGCACGGGCGAACTCGATTTCGAATGCGATCATGACACAGACGGCAGGTTACTACCGAAGCGCAGATTCCAACGAAAACACGACGCCTCCGCCCGCCGTGAGTGGAAGCGAGAGTCGCGAAGATTTCCATATCTTCACGGTGAAAAATGTTTCGTTGAAGCGCGGCGAGCGGATGGTGATTCCGGTCGCGGAGTTCACACTCTCCTACACCGATGTGTATAAATTGGAGCTGGCACCCGCCCCACCCCGTGAATGGCAGCAAGCGTACTATAGCGGCAATGCCAACCAGTTACCCGCCGAGCTCGCGTCGCTCCTGAGCGCACCAAAAGTCAAGCACTACCTTCGCCTCCGGAACACCAGTGCCTACCCGCTCACGACTGCCCCTGCTCTTCTTTTGTCCGGGGAGCGTGTCTTGTCGCAAGGCACGATGACATACACCCCGAGGAATGGCGAAACGGATTTGCCACTGGCGACCGCCAGCAATATCACTGTGAAACGGACCGATAAAGAAACGGGGCGAGTCCCCAATGTCAAACAATGGAACAATTATAGTTTCGAACAAGTAGACCTCGCCGGTACCATTTGTCTCACGAATTACGGGGCAAAACCGGCATTGATCGAGGTGAATCGCTACGTACTCGGCACCGTCACGCAAACATCGGAGGGTGGGACGGCGGAAACCCTGGATCTATTTTCCGGTTCCGATTCGGTGCCTACTTGGTGGAGCAGTTACAACCTGCCAAATGATTTAGGACGGTTTAACGGTCTGGGTCGTGCGACTTGGGAAACGACCGTCCCGCCGGGCAAGTCCGTAGATCTGACCTACTCCTGGCGATACCTGTGGCGGTAGATTCGAGGAGGAAGCCCCCCAGCCCCCAATTCTGGGGGAGCCGGAGGGAGCACTGGGCAGGTTCACCCGGCGGTCGAGCGTAACGACTCCGCCCTTTCCCCTCCGGCTCCCCCAGAATTGGGGGCTGGGGGGCTTCCGAGGCTTCCGCTATATCTCGCTGACTGCTCTCGAAATTAAAGAACGGGCGACAGACTGGGTCCCGGTGTGCGCCATGTAGTCCGTGGATAAGTCCAGGAACCCGGCCAGGTAGTCCAACTTGTCGTCGCCGATCTCGACGTATTGCCGCAGACTCTGGATCGCATTTTCGCGTGTAATGCCGCGTTCCGCGATGAAGTTGCCCGCCCAGCCGGAAACCGATTGCAGGGATGTGCTGATAAAACCGAGTTTGTCGTTGTCGCCTCCACCCGGTATCAGGTCCTTAATGCGCTGAAACGTCGCGTTTTGTGTCAGGTCGCCGGTGCCGCCCTGCCCGACGCGATCCAGGACTGTGCGCATAAAGTCCGGTCCGAGCGGGATAAGTCCGTCGAACGTGATCAACGCCGCCATACGGATCAGCGAATCGTTCTCATACGAAGCGAGTGCCGCGACGAAATCCCCGATGGAGTCGCCGGGAAGCCCGTTGGTATAGCAGAACGCTGCGACCTCACCGACCAGTTTGACACCCAGATCGAACGCCTGCGTTTTGTCCGCTTTCGGAGTGATCTTGGAGAGAAAGCCGAGGAAAGGAATCTTCTCACCCACTTTGTTCGCCATAGCCGCCATTCCAAGCGTTTTATCGGTAGCGTCTACGGTCTGATAAATCCACAAAGCGCGTTGATACCCTTCCGAAGGGTTATTGTACAGTTCGATAGCACGTTGCTTCACCTGATTAAGTACGCCAAGATCGGTCTCGCCGGTCACAGCGGCGACGGTGACATCCCAACCCGTAATGTTCTGCCATTGCCCCGGCGCGACATAGTCGAGTGCCTTCAAAGCACGCACGGTAAAACCATCCGCCGGAAGGGCGTCTACTGCCTGATCGATTGCTGTTGCCATGATTTTATCCTCCCGATAGACGCTTGAGAGCGTCCAGATTGAACTTCTGTAACCACGCCTCACGCCCTGCCGCGCTCATTGCGGGAGTTTGGGAGCGTACCTGTACTTGAAAGCGTCCGCCGACCAGGATCGCAGTCCCTTGACTGCCGACCGCCGCAGAAGGGTAGCCGCCAATCCGACCGCTTGCCGTCGCGAACTTCGCTTTCGCTTCCGGATTGGTCAGGGTGTCGGAGATCGACAGAATTGCAAGTTTTTTGCCATCCTGGAGAACCTCGGCTTGCGCAAACCCTTTCTTTTCCTGTGTGTAAGTGACTTTGTAGCCCCCTCCCGCCGGGGGGAATATCTTGTTTAAAGCGGCTCCTTCCACGGGTTTGTCCGGATTCGCGGGCTTGATGTTGCCTACCGGGCGGGGTGCCGGGGCGTTCGAGACAGGTGGTTGCGTTTGGTCATCTGGCTTGTTCTCGTTGCACCCCGTGAGTGATGTCAGTGTCGCACAAACAGCAAGCATTCCGAGAAACGATGCATGTACACGAGTTTTCATAGAAAGTTACACCTCGTTCGGAGTATACCTAATCGTCCCGCCAATTTTAACAGTAAGGAACAGGCGTAGAAAATGTCATAATATTTAAACAGGGCGCGAAATGTTACTCGTTTTTCTTCAGGTCCGATAAAAGAAAGTTGGCAGCACATGGTTATTCTTCTCGCGGTGATCGCAGTATTAGCTGCAATGAGTGTGGTTTACTTTGCATTCGAAGCGGCGCGATCGGGTCGGATCGCCGAGGAATTGGAAGGGGAGAACGCCGACCTGCGCGGACGTATCACGAACCTCGTTGGGGAAGTGGGTCGGCTACGGTCGTCCACCGGTTTGCCATCCGAGGGAATTACACAGTCGGAAGAAGATGAGTTGATGCCGCTACGCCGCGCCAGCCGTGCAACGACTCCCCGTAGACGCGCGATGAAATCGCACGAGAGCCCGGATATGGTCGCCATTATTTCTGCGGATCCGGTAGAGCAAAATCGGCTATCGGACGCGCTTACGGCAAACGGCTATCGCGTCGCCGAGTCCCCTCTTGCGGATGCCCCCCGATACGCACACGAACTTTCGACAGCGGCAATCATATTCGACTTACGCAATCTGGGGGTCGCGACCGGTGCGCGAGTCATGCTCGATTCATTCGCCCGTGATCCGCTTGCCAAAGAGGTTTCCATTTTCGCTATCGTCGCCACCAATCTCGAACGGGAGCGATTGATTGATGAAGGAGCATTCACCGCCGCATTTCTGGCACCGACTGATACCGCGCTACTTGTCGGTAATCTTGGTGCCGCCATCATCCGCCGCCGAACACGTGCTCAGCGTGCCGAGGCGGCACGAACCTTCTCATCCGCATTATCTCGCTCTTAAAGTCTGCAACCGTTTTGTTTCGTAACGTGTCGTACCTATGTAAAACAATGGCATTCCAACAACTCCCCCCGAATGTTCCCGCGACGCCCCATCAGGCACAACAGGCGCAACAGTTAGGACGCAAAGGCGCGATTGGTTGCGGCATCGTCTGGCTGATCCTCGTGTCCTGCTTTGCTTTACCGGGCATTATCGCGAGTGGATCAGGTTTCCCGATTTTGTTTCTCGTCCCCTTCGTCGCAGTCGGCGTGGGAATGATCGTATGGGGACTGGTGCCGACGATTCGCGCCTTGAAAATCACGCCGCCAGAGATTCACGTTTCCCGCGAATCCGTCCGGCTCGGGGAATCGTTTGACTTTCGCTACCATCAGGTACTCAAGGACCGACTGGACGTAGACTTCGCGAAAGCGATCTTTGTGATGCGGGAAACGGCAACCTACCGGCGCGGAACCGACACCTACACCGAAACGCACGAAATTCCGGTCGAGACCAAAGAGATTCACGGGGGAGCATATACACCGGGGGAACAGCTGGATCTATCCCACCGGTTCACCGTTCCACTCGACGGAATGCATACGTTTATCGCACCCCATAACCGAATAGAATGGCTCATCAAGGTCAAAGTATCTATTGCCCGCTGGCCCGATGTGGACGAAGCGTATCCGATTCAGGTTTTGTCGGAGCAGTATCAGGGATATGGGGCGGAGAATCGCTAAAGCAAATGATAGACAAACTATTCACATCCGACAAAGCAGTCATTTCGGTTCATTTCGCCAGCGGGAGCAATCACACCCGGACACCGGGGTTGCCTTCGTTCTGTCCGGGCGATACGGTCTCCGGTTATGTGACAATTACGCCGACCGAAAATATCAACTACAAAAAACTCATCGTCCGAATAAAATGGCGGACCGAGGGGCGCGGCGACACCGACGAATCCGTCTGGACAACTATAGAGGAACCCGAAGGAACCATGACGCCCGGGATCGTGAAGAACGTTCCGTTTTCTGCGGTATTACCCCGCGAACCGTGGAGCTACTCCGGTCGCTGGATAGCGATTGTATGGGGGGTGGAAGTCGAAGCCGATGTCGCCTGGAAAATCAATCCCCGCCACTTCGCCCCCTTCATCCTCGCCCCAACCTGGGCGAGTCCAGAAAGGTAGATCGGCAGAGTTCGAATCACACCCAGCGGGCATTCGGCCCGAAGTCGGCGCGGTAATATTCCGAAACGTGCGTGCCGGGCGGGAACAAAGTGTCCATCTGTTTGCGGTCTTCCTCGGTGACGGTCACGGCTTCCGTGGCGAGGTAGTTCGTGAGTTGCTCCATCGTGCGCGGTCCGATGATCGGCGCAGTCACGCCCTCCTGCGCCAATACCCATGCGGTTGCAAACTGAGCGGGAGCGACACCGCGTTCCTGACAATACCGGGTAAACTCTTCGACTTTTTGAAGCGCGATTGCGTTATCCCGCGCGAACGGTGCCGAGCGGAGCGTGTATCGGGCGTCGGCAGGCCGGTTTTGCGTTCCGTACTTGCCGGAAAGTAGTCCGCCGGCGAGGGGTGCCCAGGGAATAGTTCCGATCCCATACGTGCGGCACATCGGGAGCAGTTCACGCTCCACCCGCCGGTCGAGCAGGTTATAGGGCATCTGCTCGCACACGAACCGATTTAATCCGTACTCCTTCGATGCCCAGAGCGATTCGACGATCTGCCACGCCCCGAACGTGGACGTGCCGATATAGCGTACTTTCCCGGATCGGATCAGGTCATCGAGTGCTCGGAGTGTTTCGTCAATCGGAATCGCCGGTTGTGGTCGGTGCATCTGGTACAAATCAATATGATCGGTCCCCAGGCGACGGAGCGAGTTTTCCACCTCACCCATGATGTGGAAGCGATGCCCCCCCATCGCGTTGGGGTCATCGTCCGCCATTCGGTTGTAAAACTTCGTGGCGAGGAAAACGCGATCCCGCCTGTTGCCATCCGCTAACGCTTTGCCCGTGACTTCCTCAGAGATGCCGCGTGAGTAAACGTTCGCCGTGTCGAGAAAATTGATTCCAGCATCCATCGCTGCGTGGATCATGGCAATGCTGTCGGCTTCACCGGCGTCATCGCCGAAGTTCATGCAGCCGAGGCAGAGGCGCGAGACCTGGACTCCCGTCCGTCCGAGTGCTCTATATTCCATACGATGATGGTACCTTTTTTCGCACTATTTCGTTGTACAATCGGTGCGGAGGGCTCATCAAGGATGATAACGCAACAGGAATATAGATCTGCTCAGGAAGAAACGATCCGCCAACTATCGGCGTCTGGAATCACACTGACACCAGAGGAGACGGAGCGTATCGAGGTCGCCGACTTCGGCTTAAGCCGACTCGCAATGGAGGGCTTACAACTCATCACCTACATAAACACGGAGCGCGTTTGTGCTAAAGATTTGGTTCTGACGCCGGGACAGACTTGCCCGGAACATCGTCATCCTCCTATTGGTGACGATCCCGGCAAGGAGGAAACCTTCCGGTGCCGGTCGGGGATGCTTTACGTTTATCTACCGGGCAATGGAGGCAAGGACATTATTTCGGCGAGGCTACCGCCATTTTCGGAACCGTGTTATACGGTGTTTCAAGAGTATATCCTACACCCTGGCGAGCAACTGACGATCTACCCGAACACGTTGCACTGGTTCCAGGGCGGTCCCCAAGGGGCGGTGGTCAGCGAGTTCTCTACTCGCTCCCGCGACGAGTACGATATTTTTACCGACCCTCGCATCGGACGCAAGACCCTTATCCATTAATTTTCTTT
The DNA here is from genome assembly GCA_014381035.1 of Armatimonadota bacterium. The sequence continues at coordinate 9,340 of JACMIS010000159.1, read as the reverse complement.
CCTGTCGGGTACCCGACAGGAAAGAAAATTAAAGTAATCCAAGGAGGGGTGGGAGATAGAATGCGCAAATAAGTACGGAGAAACATTTTGTTGCAGTGAAGGGAATTACGATGAGCATAACACTTTCAGGTTTCACGGACGAGGCGGGGCGATCCTGCGAGGAGCAGATCGCGGCTTGTCATCGCGCAGGATTCCGTTTTATGGACTTGCGCTCCATTGATGGGATCGGGATTACTGCCTTGCCGGTGGAACATGCGCAGGCGGTTCGCGAGAAACTGGACTCTGCCGGAATTTCGGTGCAGATGTTCGGCTCGCCGATTGGGAAGATTGACATTGCCGATTCACTGGAAACGGACCTGTTGAAGCTGCGCCACCTGGCGACGCTAAGTCCGGTTCTGGGTTGCCGTGCGGTTCGGATGTTCTCGTACTACAACAAAAACAACGAATCATTAGCGGCTTGGGGCGCGGAAAGTCTGGACCGTCTGCGGCGGTTGCGCGACGAGGCGGAGCGTTTGAATCTCGTTCTGCTCCATGAAAACGAGCGGCATATTTTCGGCGACCTGTGTTCGAATGTGGAAGTGATAGCCGAACTGCGCAACGATAACTTCAAATTGATTTTCGACTTCGACAATTACAACCAGAGTGGCGAGGACGTGTGGGCGAACTGGCTCGTGCTTCGAGACCGGACCGACGCGTTCCACCTGAAAGATTCCCGCCTCATCGGTGAGAAGTATCAGCATACGCTGGTCGGCGAAGGATCGGGTCAGACAAAACGGATTCTCGCCGACGCAGCACAGCGTAACTGGGGCGGTCCGATCACGCTGGAACCGCATCTGGCACACTCGGACGCCGTACTGGCGACCGGACCGAGTGGCGAAAGCAACGCCGCATTTAGTGACATGCCTACGGCGGATAGTTTCCAACTCGCCGCCGTCGCGGCGCGAAATCTGCTGACCGAGGTCGGGATGTTAAGAGAGTGATTAGTGGTTCGTCGGACGGTGAACCGTTCCGCAATGCGCAAAGCGAAATCGGTTCAGCCGATTTGCGCGATGCGACGGGAACCCTTCGGGTTTGGGAAAAACGTCCGACGAACCACTAACCAGGTACAATGATTTCATTCCAGGTCCTGTGAGGTGTCCGTGCCGAAAACGACTGTGCCATTAAAGGTATCTTCCGAAGTAGCAAGCCGCGCCGATTTTTCCGCGATTCGCTACGCCCAGTGCTGGGAAGATGCCGATATCTTACTCGCGGGTCTGGATATTCAACCGGGGGATACGTGCCTCGCCATCTGTTCTGCAGGGGATAACGCACTCGCGATGCTGGCGCGTGGTCCCGCTCGGGTTGTTGCGCTCGATCTGAGCGCGGCGCAGATCGCGTGCGCGCATCTGCGCGTTGCCGCGTACCGGACACTCGGACATGGGGAACTGCTTGCTCTGGTCGGTTCCACGTCTGCCTCTGCTCCAGAGCGAGCGAGTTTGTATCAACGTTGCCGTCCGCTATTAAATGACGATACTCGCGCTTTCTGGGACGACCATGCTGCCGAGATCGGGGCGGGTATCGGGAGTGCGGGCAAGTTCGAACGCTACTTTACCCTGTTCCGCACGCAGGTCTTGCCGTGGGTACATGGTCGCCGAATGGTGGATCGGTTGCGACAGGGAGGGACACTGGACGAACGGATGCAGTTCTATAAACGCGAATGGAACACGCTCCGTTGGCAGCTTCTCTTCCGGGTTTTCTTCTCCCGATTTGTCATGGGACGACTCGGGCGTGACCCGGCGTTCTTTCAGTACGTCGAGGGAAGTATCGCCGACCGCATTCTCGCCCGCACCCGGCACGCATTGACGTATGGCGACCCGGCGAGCAACCCGTACCTGCAATGGATTCTGACCGGGACGCATACGCCCATCGCCTTGCCATTCGCGCTCCGTCCGGAAAACTTCGAGGCGATCCGTGCCAACCTGGACGCGTTAGATCTGCGGCTTGGATCGGTGGAATCATTCCTGGAGGAGTCGGGAGAAGCCTCCATAGACCGTTTCAACTTGAGCGACATCTTCGAATATATGTCGCCGCCGAATTTCGAGACATTGTTGCGACGCCTCGCACGGTCGGCGCGACCGGGGGCGCGGCTGGCGTACTGGAACATGCTCGCCCCGCGCCGTCGTCCCGCATCCATGGCGGACTTGCTAAAACCTGTAGAACCACTTGCCACCGAATTGTTTCAAGCGGATAAAGCGTTCTTTTACAGTGCGTTCGTCGTCGAGGAGCGATTGGCGTAATGAACGTCGCCGAACCGCTCCTACCCCCGATTCCGGGAATGCTACTTGTCCTTGTCGTTTTGGGGGGACTAATGCTCGGTTTACGGGTGCTACGGCACCGACGCGACCTCCACCCCGAACTGACCCGCAAACTGCTTCACATAGGAATGGGACTCGTGACCCTGACTTTTCCGTGGCTTTTCAGCACAGCAGTGTGGGCGGTTGTCACTCTCGGCGTACTCGCTTCCGTTTCACTGTATGCCCTGCGACGATCATCGGCATTACGGAAGCGATTCGGCGGAGTCCTGGACGGAGTATCACGCGACTCATTGGGCGAAATCTATTTCCCGGTCGCTGTCGCCGCGCTTTTTTATCTTGCCAACGGCAACACGGTAACGTTTGTTATTCCGGTGTTACTACTCGCCCTCGGGGACGCGGTCGCCGCGTTGATCGGCGTCCGCTACGGATCACTCAAATTCGAGACCGGCGAGGGTACGAAAAGCCTGGAAGGATCGCTGGCATTTCTTCTGGTCGCCTTCTTGAGCGCGCACGTACCGTTGCTACTTGCCACCAATACGGGGCGTGCCGAATCCTTGTTAATCGGTTTGATTCTCGGTCTGCTACTGATGCTGATCGAGGCGGTCGCATGGCGCGGACTCGACAACCTGTTCATCCCGCTCGGCGCGTTTCTGCTGTTGCGTTCGTTCCTCCCACTGAGTGTGCTCGATTTAAGCGTCCGACTGGGCGTGACGCTGGCACTGGTCGCGTTCGCCGTGCTGTATCGGCGGCAAACCACGTTGAATAGTGGTGCCGTGCTGGGAGCGGCACTGATCGCATTCCTTGCGTGGGCACTCGGCGGATGGCAGTGGATGGTCGCACCGATTACTCTTTTTTCGACCTACGCCTTGTTTTTCCCCCGTGAAAATAGGGATGGGTCCAGCCGGACACACGACATTCACGATGTGCTCCGGGCGACCGGCGTCGGGATCGGCTGGCTATTTCTCGCCGCCGCGAACAACCGTCCCGACTTTTTGTTACCGTACACCATCTCCTTCGCAACGCATCTCGCGATCATCGGGGTGATCCGACTTCAGGAGCGTTTTAGTAGCAGTGAGGGAAGGTTGGCTCCTGCTATCGCCGTCATAAAAAGTATGGTTCTGATGCTTTTACCGTATTATTTCCTTGTCGGGCACGACAATCGCCCTTCCCTGGTGACATTGCTGGTGCTTGCTCCCATCGGAATCGCGTTCGGAATCGTCGGAGCACGTATCGCCGGTGTGGTTCCGGGAGACAACCGCCCGAAATATCGCCGCTGGATTCTTCAAGCAGGCGTCGCCGCTGGTTCGGCACTGACGATGAAAGGAGTTATTCCATGGTAACCATCACGGTCTACCCGAATCCCGCTATCGACGCGCCGTTTCCGGTGCTACCTGATGCTGACGCGGCGGTCGTCGCCACCGAGAACGGGACCATAGTTGCTCGTTGCGCTCTCTGGTGGACGGGCAATATTCCTCAACTGACCGATGCACGAGCCGGTTTTATCGGTCAGTATGAGGCCACGCACGACGATGCCGCCAGCCTTATGCTTGAGCACGCTTTTCGAGTGTTTGGAAGCCAGGATTGTACGCGCGTTATCGGACCGATGGACGGCAATACCTGGCGGCGTTACCGTTTCGTAACTGGCAACGGCGATGATTCCTATCCCGGCGAACCGCCGTTCTTTCTGGAACCGACGAATCCCGCCACCTACCCGGCACAGTTCCATGCCGCCGGATTCGCCCCACTCGCGACGTATTCGTCCCGTGTCACCGAGGACATGATGCACCGCGACAACCGTGCGGAACGCGTCGCAGCCCGGATCGCGGCGGCGAGGGTGATACTTCGACCATTCGATGTGACACGTCTGGACAGCGAACTGCGCCAGATCTATAACCTTTCCTGCGTCAGTTTTCGCGACAATTTTCTCTATACGCCGTTGCCCGAGGCGGAATTCATCGGTTCCTATCAGAAAGTCGTGCCGTATTTGCGCCCCGAACTCACTGCGATGGCGGAAACGGCAAGCGGTGAGTTGGTCGGCTTTCTGTTCGCGCTTCCCGACCTGGAGGAAGCGAAGCGGGGCGAGACGCCACGCACGATCATTGTAAAAACGGTCGCGGTCCTGCCGGGTCGGGGATGGGCGGGTTTGGGGATGCTTCTGCTGGATCGCTGCCAGGCGGCGGCACGCGACGCCGGATTTACTCGCGCCATCCATGCCCTGATGCACGACAGCAACGCATCGCGGAATCTCAGCGTGGTCTACGGCGGAGCGCATTCCCTGCGGCAGTATACGCTATACGAGCGGACGTTATGAATACCGCCACACTATTGCTCGGTCAGGTCAACGCCCGCCCCGATGCTGCCGCACTGATCGCTACGGGCGGCGAGCACGATGTTATTTTAACGTTCGAGCAGCTCGACGATCGTTCGGGACGGCTCGCGGAGTTTCTTCACGAACGCGGCTTGCGTTGCGGGCAGACCGCACTGATCCTGGTACCGATGTCCATAGAATTGTATGTCGTGCTGGTCGCACTTTTTCGACTCGGCGTCGTCGCAATGTTCCTCGACCCGTCCGCAGGCACAGCGCACATCGAAGCTTGTTGCGCTCTGCGCCCCCCCGATGCGTTCATCGGCACCATCAAGGCGCATTTGCTCCGCTTCGTGTCGCCCGCCCTGCGCCGCATTCCGATCAAACTGTCTGTGGGCGGGCTTCCGGTCCCCTTCGCGATAGGATGGGCACAATTCCGCCCCACGCCGCGTACCCCGATTGCTCCCGCCGACGAGAACACACCTGCTCTTCTGACTTTTACCAGTGGGTCTACGGGACAGCCCAAAGCAACAGTACGGACACACGGTCTGCTTGCCGCCCAGCACCGCTCCCTCGCAGCCAGCCTCCATCTGCAACCCGGCGAAGTAGATTTGACGACACTCCCGATCTTCGCGCTGGCAAACCTCGCGTCGGGGGTGACGAGCGTGATTCCTACCGGAGATTTACGTCGCCCCGGTGCCGTCAAGATTCCGCCGATTCGGGCGCAGATACGGCGGTTAAAGCCGACGCGTGCCGCGGCTTCCCCCGCCTTTTTCGAGCGACTGCTAGAAGACGGCGAACCGTTTCCGTCCCTTCGACAAATATATACGGGAGGTGCCCCCGTTTTTCCCGAATTGCTCGACAACTTGACCACGGCAACCGAGCTTGGCTCGGAAATCGTTGCTGTCTATGGCTCGACAGAGGCGGAACCTATCGCGCACATCGCGCGTTCGGAGATGAGCGAGGACGATATTGCCGCCATGGGATCTGGGAAAGGGCTACTCGCCGGACAACCCGTCCCCGACATTTCGCTACGCATCCTCCCGGACGCCTTCGGGACGCCGCTCGGACCGTTCACCCACACGGATTTCGACCATCGTTGCCTGTCTGCCGATCAACCGGGTGAGGTCGTGGTCAGCGGTGACCACGTTCTGCCGGGGTATCTGGATGGACAGGGGGACGCCGAAACCAAATTCCGCGTCGGGGATGCGGTATGGCACCGGACCGGCGATAGCGGATACCTGGATGCTACCGGGCGACTGTGGCTATTGGGGCGGTGCGGAGCGCGGATCGAGGACGACCGGGGGATTCTTTACCCGTTCGCGGCAGAGTGCGCTGCCCGCCGCGACCCCACGGTACGGCGCGTCGCTGTGGTATCGCATAAAAACCGACGATTGCTTCTTGTCGAGGGGAGAAATATCAATACGGACGCCCTCAAAACCGCGCTCCACTGGGCGATGCTGGACGAAGTGCGGGTTTGGGATGCCCTGCCCGTGGACAAGCGGCACAACGCCAAGATTGACTACCCCGCGTTGCATCGGCGTTTAGATCGCGCAGGATAAGACGGGCAGAGGGGGCTACACCCCCGCCAACACGCGTTCTGCACTCACGTCGTCGTTTGACAGTTCCTCTCGGATCGTAAATCGCTTATGCGCGTCATCCAGAATCGCCTCGATGTCGGAGAGCGTTTTGATTTTCGTCAGCGACTCGCGTATGCGCGGGGCACCCGGGATCCCCTTGAAATAATGCGAAAGCAACCCTCGCAACTCGCGGCAGCCGATGTCCTCGCCCTGCTGGGCGACCTGCAAGTGCGCGTGTTCCCGGGCGACAGCGATCCGCTCGAAGCAGTCCGGTTCGGGAGACAAAACGCCGGTTTCCAGATACAACCCGATCCGCGCCAGAAGCCACGGATTCCCCATGGCGGCGCGTCCGATCATCACCGCGTCACAATCCGTTTCGGCGATCATGCGCTTCGCATCCTGCGGCGTCTCGATGTCGCCATTGCCAATGACGGGGATGATCCCGTTCACCGCTTCTTTGACCTGCCCGATGATGCTCCAGTCCGCCGTGCCGGAAAAGCCCTGCGACGCAAACCGGGCGTGAACCGTGATCGCCTTGACTCCAGCGTTCGCCGCGGCTTTGGCGAAGCGAATCGCAGTCACGTCTTTGGAATCCCAACCGGAACGTACTTTCACCGTCACGGGGACCGTATCGCCGACCGCGTCCACCACGGCTTTGACCACCGCTTCCGCCTGACACAGATCTTTGAGCAGTGCCGCACCCGCGCCTGTCTTGGCGACCTTCGGCACCCAGCACCCCATGTTGATGTCCACGCCGTCCGCGCCGTTTTCGACCACCACCTGCGCCGCTTCCGCCATCGTCGCCGGATCGCCGCCGAACAATTGGCAGAACGCCGGTCGTTCCTCGTCCGTCCAGTCGAACATGCCCCAGGTCCGCTGATTGCGGTAATGGATCGCGTGGCTCGAAATCAACTCGGTGACGACAAGCCCAACCCGTCCGTGCTTTTTGCACAGGGTGCGGAACGGGTGCGAAGTGATCCCCGCCATCGGGGCGAGGACGATATTGGGCCAAATGTCAAGATTTCCGATACGCATAGCCGCATATTATATCATCCGCCGGAGTCAACGTCCGCGCAAAACGAAGTCCAGCACATCGTCTAACTTCGCGGTCGCCAGCGCAATCGCCGTATCGCAGACGCCGTAATACAGATAGATCGTTCCGTCCTTGACGACGTTCGCGGACGGAAAGATGACATTCGGAATGTAGGAACCGAACTTTTCGTAATACGCGGTCGGCTCCATCAACGGCGACTTTGTCCGGGCGAGTACCTTTGTGGGATCGTTTAGATCGAGTAGCAACGCACCCATGCGATAGTTGACGCGCTTGACGGTTTTATCCTCGGTCTGAACGCCGTGATAAAACGTCAGCCAGCCCACGTCCGTTTTGATCGGTGGCGTCGAACCGCCGATTCGGTTGTCCTCCCACTCGTATTCCGCTTTGGCGATGAGTTCCGCGTCGGTCCAGGTGTGCAGATCGTCCGAATACGAAAGCCACATCGACGGCCCCGTTGTGCCGTACTGCTCGCCGACATACTGAAGTGGTCGTCGCAACACGGCGTACCGTCCGTTGATCTTCTCGGGAAATAAAATCACGTCACGGTCGTCCATCGTGTCCGGTGTCACCCACGAATGGTGTTTCCAATAGACGCGATCCTCGGATACCGCGATGCCGGTCCGCGTCATATTGTCGGGGCGTCCGCCGACCACGTTGGACGATCCCGCGCTGGCACCGTCATATTCGGGGCGGTTGGCGTCGGGGAAGTCCGATTCGTGCGACTCGGGTACGCCGACGCCGGTCGGGTGCGAACTCCACGCATACGGGCGGTAGGCATATGTCATGTAGTACAGCCCGTCCATTTTCGCGACGCGCGGGTCCTGCACCGACCCGTACACACTGCCTGCCATTTCCGGGGTAAAGACGGGTTCGGTCTGGGTATGGGTGAAGTGAACGCCGTCGTCCGATTCCATCATGCCAATGTAGCAGAAGAACGGTCGGTACTGCCCGGCAGCACGCTCGTACAAATAAAAGCGTCCGTCATCGTCAAGCAGTACACCGGGGTTGAACGTGGCGGCTTGTCGCCACGGATACAAACCGGGAACGATGATCGGGTTCTCAGGATGGCGGACAAACAGCCCCGGTTCGCCCTGCGATACATAACTCATATAAAACGTTTCGGCGTGGTGTCGTTTATTTCCTGTTTTTCTTCTTCGTTTGTCCTTCAAGGACAAACGAAGAAGAAAAGAAGACTAACCGATACGACGGACCGTGCCAGTGGTGCCGTTCATTTCCACGATGTCGCCGTCCTTAAGCCAGTGCGTGATTCCAGGAACAGAGACAATGGCGGGGATGCCCATTTCTCGGGCGACGATTGCCGAATGCGATAGGAGACTACCGCGCTCAACAAGCAGAGCGGAGGCGGCGGGGAACAATAGAATCCAGCCAGGATCGGTGCGCTCCGCGACCAGGATAGTGCCGGGGGGAAGGGTTGCACCGCGTGGGTCCGTGATCACGCGCACCGGACCGCGCACGATACCGGGGCAACAAGCTATTCCGCGTCGCTCGGTGCCGTCTTCACCGACGGCGTCGTCCGCCGCGCTTTTTCCGGTGAAGTCGTTCCCGACTGAAACCACGCCGCGTGTTTCGCAACGGTCGGCGGGCGGGGGCAGTGCACGGAACCGTTCGAAATCGACTTTGCGCAGTTGGGCGAGTGCCCGTAGGTTCATGAATGTCGCAGTCCCCTCAACAAACCCGAGGATTTCTTGTACTTCGAGATAGAAAATATCGCGCGGTTCGTCCAGGAGGTCAAGGGCATAGAACCTGCGTCCGAGTTCGAGGAAAATGCGACGAACGCGCCCGAACACCCGTGTCCGTTCGAATCGCAGATTTTCGCGGTCGCGGACATGGCGACGGGCGTTCGCGAGGACATTGGTGTAAAGGACGCGTTGTAGCGGCTTCCCCCGAAGCGCGTCGGCGACCGCCCGTTCGGCACGAAGGCGCGGGTCCGCGTCCGGTCCCGTATCGCGTGGGGGGCGTGGCGGTTGCGCGGCAGTGTTCGCTACTGCACGGAGTAGTGGCAGCGGGTCGTCGTGTAATGTGGCGGATTCGAGTTTCAACTCTTCCAGGCAACGATCCCCGAATTTGGCGAGGTAGTCGTCCAGTG
>JACMIS010000158.1 GCA_014381035.1 Armatimonadota bacterium | reverse complement strand
GTGCTGGGGCATGTGCAATCGTTGGCGCAGGCGGACGGCTATGAAGTCGTGGTCGTCAGTGGGGGCACTGCCGACGCGCTGGATTCCGCCCATCTGCCCGCCGACGGCGCGATTGTGATCGATAAGCGGATCGCCCCGACGGAAGAGGATCGTGTCACGGTTCCGGTAGTCAGCATGGGGGCGTATTTCGACCGGTCCGTGGATCACGTCGGCATCGACCTGTACGCGGGAACCGTCGCGGCACTCACGCACCTGGGATCGTGCGGCAAGAAGCGTGTCGCCTATGTCGCGTGGTCCCACTTCACCGCGCCGCTGAGTGAAAAAGACGACGGTCGCATCCACGCCTACACCGAAACGCTCGCCCACCGCGCCGAATCGCCGCGCTGGCTTCCGATAAAGGGAGTCGGCAGACAGGGTGCCTACGACGGTGTGCGCACCCTCTGGCGCGGGGCGAACGTAGCCGACCTGCCGAACGCGCTCCTGTGTCTCGACGACGTGATCGCGGTCGGCGTGCTGGCGTTCCTGCGCGACGCCGGGGTGCGGGTGCCGGAGGATGTTGCCGTGATCGGGTGCGACGGCATCGAGGAGGGCGCGTTTCAATACCCGCCTCTCACAACGCTCGCGCAACCGGTCGCCGAAGCCTCCCGCCTCGCATGGCAGTTCCTGCGTTGCCGCCTCGCCGAGCCGGATGCGCCGCTCCAGTCGGTGATTCTGACACCAGAGCTAGTACTACGCGGCTCGGCATAACAGGAGGTGTTTCCCGGCATAGCGGTGTGTATTCGACGTCGGTTTGTGTCGCGCCCCGCTTCCTCCCGCGGGTTATTTTTCGGCGGCATCCCGAAACCCTTGACACCGGTGACAACCGGTGGTATTAATGATTCGATGGTTATGGTAAACGTTTACCATGAGCTTTTCTCTTGGCAGGAATCGGTTACCACGGCGGTAAGATAGTACGAGTATTGCAATGAAGCCAGGCACCAACAGCACTCTGCATGACATTGCCCACCGGACGGGACTTTCCATCGCGACTGTCTCGCGGGCGTTGCACCGTGAGAACAGCCCCAATGTTTCCGAGAGTACCCGACGCCGTGTGCAGGAGGTGGCACGCTCTGTCGGTTATCAGGCGAATCTGCTCGGGCGGTCCTTATCTACCGGGCGCAGTCACGTGGTTTCCTACTGGACGATCAGTGCGTTTTCTACCTATTACGCCTCGGTGGCGAAAGGGATCAGCGACGAAGCGGCGAACCGTGGCTTTCAAGTGATCCTGAATAACACGTTCGATCCGGCACACTCACTCGAAGCGGCAGGCGCCGGGGAAGCCAAACACAGCCGGGTCGCGCACAGTTTCGACGGCATGATCCTGTGTGACGTTGCTTTTCCCGATAACGAATACGCCGCACAGATTCGCCGACCGGGGATCCCGACCGTCGGCATCGGGATCAGCTATCCAGCGGACGGTGATTATGTCGGTATCGATCTCACGCCGGGGACGGTCGAGTTACTCCGACATCTGATCGCTCAGGGGTGTCGCCGCATCGCGCACATGGGGCAGGCGGACGCGCTGGCGAAGTCGGATCCTCGTGCTATCGCTTACGAGGAAACGCTACGCGAAGCGGGACTGGAACGCGAGTGGATCCCAATCAAGGATCACGCCCGTGGGTTCGCACGAGCTGGTATCGCCGACTACCTCGCCGATCGACGCCTCCCCGACGCCATTTTCTGCGCCAACGATGAGGTCGCTATCGGGTGCTATCGTGGTTGTCTGGACAAAGGAATCAAAGTCCCCGAGGATGTTCTGATCGCCGGGTGTGACGGCATCGAGGAGACCGCGTATCATTATTGCCCGCTGACGACACTGGCAATACCGGTCACAAAAATGTGCGAGAAAGCCTGGGAGTTTCTGCTGGCACGGATCCATGAGCCGGAGTCGCCGCCACGTCAGATGAAACTGTACCCCGAACTCGTTTTGCGCCGCTCGACCGAGCGACCATGATACAGGAAGTTTCTGTTCACCATAAATGAGACGTCTCGAATAAAGAAGAGCGTTCTCAGTCCGACGAAGGAAGGAATACGAAAATGAACCGTTCGAAGTCCGCACAACACAACGCATTTACATTGATCGAACTGCTGGTCGTCATCGCAATTATAGCGATCCTTGCCGCGATCCTTTTTCCTGTTTTTGCTCAAGCGCGAGAGAAAGCGCGTCAGGCTTCGTGCCTGTCCAATGGCAAGCAACTGGGCTTGGCGTTGATGATGTATACGCAGGATTATGACGAGAAATATCCGATGGCATTGAACAATGGGTGGTGGGAAAAAGGCTGGCCCCGTCCGGCATGGAGCAGTGCGTTGGTCGTTTACCCCTACATGAAGAACTACGGCGTCTTTCGGTGCATCTCCGACAAATTCGATGTGGATGAAGCCACTCTGAACGCGAACATGCAGGGGAATATCCCGACCAACGAACGCCCTCCTCACTCGATGTCCTATCTGGTAAACGCCATCGGTCCGAAATGGGATTGGATGTTCGGCGTCGCCCCACCGGGAAGAGCGCAGGGGCTGTTTTCCTACGGGGGGTTCGCGGGCGGCGACGAGCGAATCATCTCGCAAGCGAGCATCACCAATCCGAGCGAGTTGATCGCGATCACGGAAGGGTTCGACGAGTTGGTCGGGGATTACTGGGGATGCAAATGGTGGTCCAGCAACGAAGGCGCGTCGTTCTGCTACGACTGGTGGAACGGTCCGTTTGAAGGGATCACGTCCGACTGGTTAGTGGATGCGATGGCATTCGCCGGACCGGGGAGTGCTATCGGCAAAGCGTGGCACAAGCATAACGGGGGGGCTAATTTCCTGTACGCGGATGGGCACTCGAAGTGGAGCAACCCGCTCAGTATTCGCGACAAGAAATATTGGCTGGTCGCGCCGTAAAAGGAAAAGCACATGAAGAGCACTCGTATCGCTTTCTCGACAGTCGTGTCGCTCGGCATCGTCGCTCTGGTGACCCTTTGTGGTTGCCAGAGCGAAGCAACCGGAGAAAACGCCAAGCTGGAGAAACTCGCCGCCGATGTCAACAGCGTCGCCAAACGGTCCGGGGGCGATTGGGAGAAACTCAGCAAGGAGGAGAAGAAAATGATGACGGAACTGCAACATGGCAACGAGCAATCCGCGAAAAATCTCCTCCACGCGCTTTCCGGGAAAACCTATCAGGGCAAGTGGGGGAAACCGGGCGACGGGAAAACCGTCAAGCCTGCCTGGGCAGACGCGGGCGGTCCTCCCCCCGGTCCGGGTGGTCCTCCGATGCCGAAATAGAAGTTTCTCGTCTGTTTACGGTACGCCGGCCCATCCTGGAACAATTTCGTTCGGGATAGACCGGCGGTGTCCGGTAGATCCGCATGGCTCCTGGAGGGGCGGCGTTCCTTCACTTATTGGTAAACCATTCGAGGAATCCTCATGAATTGTCAACTCAAAAAGTTTTGTCTCAATCCGCTACTCGCTGGGACTTTCGATTTTGCGGTTACTGCCGTGCCCCTGATCGACACCGCGGGAACGACAGTTCTACTACCCCTCGCCGCCGGGTTTCTGACGGGGTTCGTGCGCCGGAAGGGATCGGTAGCATGAGTCGCTCCCTGATATTCGCCGCGCTCGCTATCGCCGTGCTCGCCGCGAACGCGAACGCCGCGACCCATGAAAAGTCCCCGCAGACCCCACTGGGGAAGACGGTGCAAACGGCGGCACTGTTACCGGTCACTGCCACTGCCGGAACCGACACCGATATGGCACCGGAAGGGACCGGTTGGCGTTTGACCGCGAAAACCGCCGACCGTCCGGCGACGCTCCTCTTTGCCGCGACCAACGGCGTGTGGGACCTTTCCCGGCGGGCAGCGATCACGCTCGCGGTGAAAAACACCGGCGCGAAACGGGCGACGATCCAGGCGCGGGCGGAAACGGCGGAGTCGCAAGGGATTCAGGACACCTGTCGTGGGTATCTCGTGCTGGAACCGGGGCAATCCGGCATCCTACGCGTGCCGCTCATGCGCCGCCCCGAGGACCCGACATATAAACCGTTCGCGCCGTTCTTCATGTACCACAAGAATATCAACGTCCGCGATAACACCATCCTGCCGGACCGAATCAGCCGGTTGGTCGTGACGCTGGCGCACCCCGAAAGCGGAGCCACATTACATCTCGGTCCTCCGAAAGCAGGCGGTGTCGGCGAACCGGGACCGGTGGCGTTTTTCCCGTTCATCGATTCTTACGGGCAATATCGCCACACCGACTGGCCCGGCAAGATCCATAACGATTCCGAGATGAAGTCCCGCCAGTCGCAGGAGGATAACGACCTCAAGGCACACCCCGGTCCCGAGGATTGGGATAAATGGGGCGGCTGGAAAAACGGTCCGAAACAGAAGGCGACCGGCTTTTTCTACGCCGCGAAATGGCAGGATCGCTGGTGGCTGGTGGACCCGGACGGGGCACTGTTCTTCTCCTACGGTCCCACCGGCGTCGGGTTCGGCGAGGGAACCCCGATCAGCGACCGGGAAAAATGGTTCGCCGGACTGCCGGACCGCGCCGACAAGAAACTGGGCGTGGGCTATGCACCGGGGCACTTCGCCCGCTACATGTACTATGAGAAGCGTGACTACACCCAGTTCGATTTCTCCGTCGCCAACGCCCGCCGCAAATACGGCGACGACTGGGAATCGGCGACCATTGACCGGATGCACCGGCGGATGCGGAACTGGGGTTTTAACACGATTGCCAACTGGTCGTCGGAAGCGGTCAGCCTGCGTCGCAAGACCCCGTACACCGTCGCGATCCATTACGGCGGTCCCTGGCTGGACCGGATACCGGACGCCTTCGATCCCGGTTTCGAGGTCGCGCTGAGGGAACGAATGGAACAGGAGCGCGGCAAATCGGCGAACGACCCGTGGTGCCTCGGCTACTTCGTGGACAACGAGCTCTGGTGGGGGTACGAGGACAAGGCGGGAATGGTCGCGCAAGCCGCCTTAAAGGCACCCGCGGCAGCGGCAAGCAAGATCAAGTTTTGCGAGTTGCTACAGACAAAATACGGCACTATCGAGAAGTTGAACGCCGCATGGGAAACGAAACACGCGACGTGGGACGCTCTGCACTACGTGAAAGAGTTGCCCGCGACGGCGACCCCGGCATACAAGGAAGACTGCGGGACGTTCGGGTTGCAGTTCGCCGAGCAGTATTTTCGCACCGCGCGGCGTATCGTGAAATCGGTCGCGCCGAACAACCTGTATCTGGGCGTGCGCTTCCACGGGCACATCGACACGTCGGTGGTGCAAACTGCCGCGCGTTATTGCGACGTCATCTCGTACAACGTGTACGAAAACGAGCCGGGCGGACGACTGAACCGCTACATCGGCGTCGTAGACGCGCCGTTCCTGATCGGGGAGTTCGGACTGGACAGCGATAACTGGCAGACACCGTTTCGCGGGGACCAGATGACGGTCGACCCGGACGCGCGTAGCAAGGCACTGGAAACCTATCTACGCGGGGCGTTCCGGCAACCGCTCGTGGTCGGGGCACATTTCTTCCAGTTCCGCGACCAACCGCTGAGCGGGCGCACGGACGGCGAGGCGGTGTTGCGCGGGATGGTGGATGTGGCGGATACACCGCATTTCGATCTGGTGGAGGTGAACCGGCGCGTCGCCTACGAGTTATATTCGCTCCGCTCTGGCAGTACCGCAACGGCACAATAATTTTAGAGTCGCTTGCTCTTTGTCCTTCGCGGTCGGTGCCGACGCATCGTTGCGCTTCGCCGAACGCGATACCGGTAAGCCGCACTATTATCGGCAATCTCCACCCGGCACGTCGTGTAAATCGGCAGAGCCGATTTCGCACAGTGCCTGACAGCGGTGGGATTCATCCCCACGAACCGTATAGCGTCACGTGATCTAACAGTGAGAACTGGTACTACTTGCCGTACACCGTTAAACACGCGACGAGATTCCGAAGGGCGTCCATCCCGTCGAACGGCGGCGTTTCCCCGTTTTGGAGAAGCGCGGCGAGTTTGTCGAACCGGAAATGTTTGCCGGGTTCCCATTCGTGCCGCGTGGTGCCGTCCTTCGTTCGCACGACCCACGCCGTCCCGCCGTCCGCCGTGATTGTGCCTTGCGTCCCCAGTAACCGGTACTCGTTATAGCCGGTGCCTGTCTCGGCGCACCACGTGTCCGTGATGTTAAGCGTCACGAGGGGGCGGTGCCCGGCGTTCGGGGTCAGGGTCATCAATGCCGCGCCGTAATCCTCCACGGACAGGTGGTCGTGAACGCGGTTGGCGAGGATCCCGCTGGCATCGGTGATCTCGCCCTTCAGGGCGAACCGGGCGAGGTCCACGGCGTAGATGGCGTGATCGATCCACGCGCCGCCCGGAACCTGTTCGGCATCGAGCCACCAGGACGCCCCGCCGTTCGGCGCACCGCGCCATTCTGCCGGGAGCGGACCGTGTCCGACCTGATGGAACGCGATCACGTCGCCGATGACGCCGGACGCGATCAGATCGCGTAGCGTCTCCGCCCGTGGTTGGAACCGTTGCATCCCTTCGAACGACCCGAAGTATTTCCCGGACGAGGACGCGACCTGTAAGATGCCCTCGGCTTCCGCCGCCGACCGCGCGAACGGTTTCACGGAAACAACGTGCTTCCCGGCGTTCAAAGCCTGCTTGGACAGGTTTACCGCGTCGCCGGTTCTGGCGCAGATCGCTGCGAGTTCCACGCCCGGTATGGACAGGGCGGCTTCCGCGCTATCCGTCACCAACGCGTGTGGATACAATGCGGCGACTTCCGCCCGCCGCGCCGCGTGTGGCTCGTAGATCGAAAGGAGCGGGGTTTCCGCCGATGCCGTGCAAATATCCAGTACGCCGAACGCCGTGTACCAGTGATCTAATCCTAAAACCGCGATGCCGAACGCCATTATTCCTATCCTCCGCTTTCTAAAACACTCTCGTCCGCGCCGCCGCCTCCGGCTTCTTCCTCGATAGCCTCCTCCATCATCGCCTCGAAATCGTCCTCCCCGCCGTCGCCCATGCTCCCCGCCATTTCCTTGACCAGGCGACGCACCGCTTTGGGATCGTCCGGATTCATCGTATCCGCGAGGTCGGTCAGGTCGTCCAGCGCGTCATCCTCGGAGCGCAGACGGCGGAAGCGCGACACCAGTTTGGTCAGCTCGCCGCTCCCGCACCGGGGACAAACGGGCGGCGTCGCGTGCATCGAAACGCCGAATAACGCGGAAAATTTCGGCAGTCGGCAGGCGGTACAGGAATACTCGAAGATGGGCATGTGGTGATAAGTGGTCAGTGGTTAGTGACTTCTGGTCAGTATATCGCGCTCTGGCGTCGTCGGTTCTGCCCCTCACTATTCATTGCGCAATGGCTCACAAAAAACGGCGAGGAAACGTTTGGCGGAGTCGCGGACCAGGACCAAGGTGACTTCCGCGCCATCGCCGCGCACCGACACGCCCAGTTCGCGTGCGACCGCTTCCGGTTCCTGTGGGTAGTGTCGCTTTTTCACCACGATCCGCTGATAGCCGTTTTCGCGCAGCCATTCTTTGACCTTTTTCGGTGCGTAGGGCATCGTCGCCAGAACGCGGTACGCCGACGCGGCGCGTGTCCATTCGGTCGTCGGAAGTTCGTTCGTCCCGAGGTAGGCATCGTCGGGCAGGATGAACGTCGCGTTTGCCAGGCGGCAGAGGGTGTCGAGTAAGTTCGCGCGGATGAGTGCGGGGTCGGGGTCGAGGAGGTACGCAGAGCCCTCATCCCCCGGGTACCCTCTGGGTGCCCCCTCTCCCGGGAGGGAGAGGGTTCCTGCCCCGGCAGATAGCAAAACCGCCGAAAAATCATCCCCCGCACCGCTCGCCCCGACCGCCTCCCCTAACCAGACTCATGCTTCCTTGCTCTCGCGATTCTCGGAATGAAATTCGACCCGCGACGGCGACAGTTCGCGCAACACGTC
>JACMIS010000157.1 GCA_014381035.1 Armatimonadota bacterium | reverse complement strand
GTCGTGGTCAACTATCTGGGCGGCGAGGGCGAGAAGGCGGACACCCGCAAGGCGCAAGGGGAGGAGGTCGCAAACGCCATCGGCGCGGAGAACGCGCTGGCGTTTCCGTGTGACGTGGCGAAGCGCGACCAGGTCCAGGCGATGGTGGAAGCCGCCGTGGCGCGGTTCGGGCGCCTCGATGTCGCGGTCAACAACGCCGGCATCGAGATCAAAAAACCGTTCCTCGAAGTCCCCGATAACGAGTGGGATCTGGTTCTGGATGTGAATCTGCGCGGTCCGTTCCTCGTAACGCAGATCGCGGGTCGACAATTTTTGGCGCAGGACGCCGTCGCCGGGCGCGAAACGCGCGGCAAGATCGTCAATATCTCCTCGACGCATGAGGATATCCCGTTCCCCGATTACACCTCCTACTGCGTTGCAAAAGGCGGTCTGCGGATGCTGTGCCGCGACCTGTCCGTGTATTTCGCGCCGATGAAGATTAACATCAACAACATCGCGCCCGGTGCTATCGCGACGCCGATCAATCAGCACGTGCTGGACGACCCCGAAGAGTCGGCGAAGGCACTGTCGGAAATCCCGTGGGGGCGGTTCGGCACCCCGGAAGAGGTGGCAAACCTCGCAGTCTTTCTCGCATCGGAGCAAAGTAACTACGTTACCGGCTCGACGTTCTACATGGACGGGGCACTCGCCGGACAGGTGACGCAGTATTGATGACCGCCCCCGACCACTTCGCCCTGCCGCGAAAACTGGTGTCGGCGGTGCTTATGCCGCCGCTTACGAGAAGGTAGGAATCACGCTTGTGCCGAATAAGAGACCGAACGAGGTCTCGCCCGGCGACATCAGTGCATCCGCGTTCACGTCCGCGGGCGTGCCGGAGTGAGGAGTTCTGACCCACTTTATGTCCCAAACCTTACCTCCTGAAACACCACTCGATCTGCCGCCGATTGACGGGCGCGTTCTTCGCGTCGTGAATCTCGCTTACTCGCGTGTCATGCGTATGCGCGAGCGTGTCACCGAAATCCGGTTCGCAACCCCCGAGAACCAGGCACGGCTTCATGCTTTAGCGGGGAAACGGGTCCTGTTCCTGCCGAATCACCCGACCGTGATGGACCCCCCGGTGATGTTCGGCTTGTCGCGGATGCTGGACGAGCCGTTTCGCTATGTCGCGATGGAGGAACTGTTCGAGGGGGCGGTCGGTGCGCTCGTCACACGGGTCGGGGCGTTCCCGGTCCGGCGCGGGATGCCGGACCGGGCGGCACTCAAAAAATGTCAGGCGTCGCTTCTGATTCCCGGCGGAAAACTCGTCATGTTCGCCGAAGGCGAGGCTCACGGACAGAACGATTACCTGCTCCCGCTCAACCCCGGCTTCGCGCAGGTCGCCTTCTGGGCGATGGAAAAACTGCACGAAACCGAGGGCGACCTCGGGGACATTCTGTTGCAACCGGTCGCGATAAAATACCGCTTCGTGGACGCCGACGACGCACGAAAGCAGATAACGGACGGCTTGGAAAAAGTCGAACATGATCTCGGCGTCGAATCGGAGCAGAACGCTTCCCTGTACCGGCGCACCCGCGACGCCGCGCTGACTATCCTTGCCGGAATCGAGCAAGAGTACGACATTCCTCTGGATAAAGACGCCGACACAGACGACCGGTTGGGCATTCTGTATTCCTGCCTCGAAGCCCGCGTTGTCGCCATGCTACGGGTCCCCCTGCCGAAGGAGACGAATATGGTACACCGGATGCGAACGCTGTTCAACGCCGCCTATGCGTACCGGGAAAAGATGGACAACGGCGAGACGCGGTATTCGCACCGGCTTCAGGAACGGCGGGAATGGATCGCGGATGCGTGCCTCGCCGACCTGCGCCGCGTTGAAAACTTCATGGGAGTGCGCGACAAACGTCTCGAAGCCGACGCGACGCTGGAACAGATCAGCGAAATGCTGGTGCGTCTCGAAGTCGAACTGCACGGCGACCGGCGCACCCGCCCCCTGCGCGACGCGACGATAGCAATGGGGGAGCCGTTCTCGGCGAACGAGCGGTTCGCCGCATACAAGACGGATAAGCGCAAGGAAGTCGCCGATGTCACGGCAGATGTAGAGACACGACTTCGCACCCTGCTGGATGGTTTGCAAGCGGTCTCCACTCCAGTGATTTAACGGGATGTGTCGGGTAGACTATCAGCACCGCTCTCTAAAAAGGCGGATTATCCGACACCGGAAACGGAGTGTAAAGCAGACCATGAAAGCGATTCGCATCCACGAATTTGGCGGCACCGACGTGCTCCGCCTCGAAGAGATAGACGACCCGACTCCCGGCACCGGCGAGATCGTGATCGCCGTCCGCGCGGCGGGCGTCAACCCCGTGGACACTTATATCCGCGCCGGGGTGTATGGGGACCGCCCGAAACCGTTCACTCCCGGCATGGACGCGGCGGGCGTTATCGAGTCGGTCGGCGCGAACTGCCTCGATTTCGAACCCGGCGACCGTGTATATGTCGGCAGTCCCCTTACAGGTACCTACGCCGAAAAAGTGCTGGCGAAAGTCGAGAACGTGTACCGGCTTCCCGGCAACGTCTCATTCGAGCAGGGGGCGGGGATTCCGGTGCCATACGCGACCGCATATCGCGCCCTTTTCGGCAAGGCGAACGTCAGAACCGGCGAAACGGTGCTCGTGCATGGCGCGTCCGGTGGTGTCGGCATCGCGGCAGTGCAACTCGCCCTCGGCACGTTCAGCGACGCGAAGAACCTGACCGTTATCGGCACGGCGGGAACCGAGGAAGGTTTGCAGTTAGTACGCGAGCAAGGCGCGATGCACGTCTTCAATCACAAAGCCCCTGACTACACCGACAAGATCATGGAACAGACGAACGGGCGTGGCGTGGACGTGATTCTGGAAATGCTCGCCAACGTCAATTTAGACAAAGACCTCGACCTTCTGGCACCGTTCGGGCGTGTGGTCATCATCGGAAGCCGGGGACCGGTGGAAATCAGCCCGCGCAAAATGATGGGTAAGGATACTACCATCACCGGCATGACCCTGTTCAACGTTACCCCGGCGGAAATCGGCTCGATCCACGCCCAACTGTACACCGGGTTAATGAACGAAGTATTGCGCCCGATAGTCGGTAAATCGCTTCCCCTCGCGGACACCGCGAAAGCGCACGACGCGGTGATGGAAGGAGGCGCGTACGGAAAGATCGTACTGATCCCCTAGAAGCGTTGGCGATGCATCTCGTTGCTTGGGGATAAAACTTATGACGACAACACCCCCACCCTGGCTTGATACTACTGAGTACCCGTTCACCCCACGCTTTTTTGATCTGGAAGAAGGGCGGATGCATTACATAGACGAGGGCAAGGGGCGCCCTATTGTGTTCGTTCATGGGACCCCTACCTGGTCTTTTGAATGGCGGCATTTAGTGAAAGCCTTATCGAGTCAATACCGCTGCCTTGCTCCCGACCATTTAGGTTTCGGCTTGTCCGATAAACCGACCGGCATAGACTACCGACCGGAAGCGCACGCCCGTCGCTTTGCGATCTGGTTGGAATCCCTGAGTCTAGACGGCATAACGTTCGTCCTGCATGACTTTGGCGGACCAATCGGTTTGGCATATGGATTCGAGCACATACAAAACGTGCGCTCCGTAATAGCTCTCAATTCGTGGCTATGGAATCCCAGAGAAGAGAAATCTCTTGCTGGAGGGGCGCGTTTGCTGGCGAACCCGTTCGGTCGTTTTTTATACGAGCGTGTCAACTTCGAGATAAAGGTCATCCTGCCCGCCGCTTATGGCAACAAACGAAAATTAACTCCTGCCGTTTATCGTCACTACCTCGCACCGTTCGATATGCCCCCAAGCCGCGCGTCGCTGTTTGCTTTGTTATGTTCCTTGCTCGATTCCAGTGAGTGGTTTGGCGAATTGTGGAACCGGCGGGATGCACTTGATTCCAAACCGTTGCTACTCGTGTGGGGAGACAGCGATCCGGTATTCGGTTTGAAGGCACTGCACCGCTGGCGTGATGCCTTCCCACACGCAGAGTCGCATACCATCCCCAACGCAGGCCACTGGTGTCACGAAGAGGAACCGGAGCAGGTGCTTTCTATTATTGCCGCGTTTTTAGCACGTACCTAAGTGGGATAGCGCCCGAAGTCGCCATTATGGGGCACCCGATCCTACAAAGTCGGGTACCCACCATTAGCGTGAGAGGCGCTCCCACATCTACGGCAATGTCTTTCCTTCCGGCAGGTCGTCGGCGTAGCCCTTCAGACGGTCGGAGATGATCAGGAATGTCGGCGCCCACAGCCCCACGAAGATGCCGAACCGCTCGCCATGCGCGTTCCCCTCGGGCGTGCCGTCACGCTTGCTAAAGAACCAGGTGAAGATCGAACCGGCGACGGAAACCAATCCGAGTAAGAAGCACATGTCGGAAGCCTGACGGATCTGTTGTTTGTTCATCGTAATTAACCAACGTCTTTCTAATAGTGCGCGGGCTGATTTCCCGCACGGGGAGTATACCTGTTCCGTCGGCGAAACGGCTTTGCGCGGATTATACCCCCTTGGTCAATCGGGAGAGTGAAGTATCAAGACGCGGAATCGCGCCCCCTACCACCGAAATCCCGCCCGCTTCGTGCTTGACATACCGATACCCGCGCGCTATAATCCGCATTGGCAGTCGCATGGATTGTCTGCCAAAATATTGCGAAAAAACGTGAAGTTTTTTGCACGGAGGAAATTCGTATGAACATTCGACCCCTCGGTGATAAGGTCGTCGTTAAGCCCGCCGAAGCCGAAGAAAAGTCCGCGGGAGGCATTATCCTGCCCGACGCCGCGAAGCAGAAGCCGCAAGAAGGCACCGTCGTCGCGGTCGGTAGCGGTCGCGTTTT
>JACMIS010000156.1 GCA_014381035.1 Armatimonadota bacterium | reverse complement strand
TGGAAAAAGCCACAGCCACGTATTTCAAAATGCCGCCCCGTCGGCTCCCATTCGCCCAACTTGCCCAGGAACGTCCCCCCACCCTGCCACTCCACGATGCTCCACGCATCGGTATGGATCACGTTGACCGGGTTCGTATAGTTGTCGGGGAATGCCGCGAAGAAGGCGGCGAAATTTTCGAGCAAGGCTTCCCGCCCGCGAAGCGGCGGACCCGCCGCCACCTGAAAAACTTCGGCGTCGTCGTGATAGAGCGCGATCAGCGCGTGCGGGTCGCGAGCGTTATAGGCGTCAAGCCATGCGGTTGTTACTTCATCGGGCGTCATGCGTTTCTTATCGTTCCTTCGTTACCGATTGATACATACCCACCGGGAAAACTGGAATGTTCCGCGCCGGTCGTTAGGAAAATGTCTGTTCATAGCAAGAAACGATTCCGTGTGAGGCGATATAATAAAGGCGAAACGGAAACGTCGCCTGTCGCGCAACCGTAAAAGATATTGCGGTGTCCGAAAGGGTATTAGCAAACCGATGCTTTAGCCCCGAAGGGACCGTCGTATATAAACTATGAGTGAAACCAATTCCCAAACCGAAACCGTCGCGGACAGCGGCGAAATAGCCATCACGACGACCGGCAGAGTCCGATTTCCGCAGATCGCCCCGGATACCTACCGTCACCCGCTGGATCAGCAAGCGACCGCCGCGCTACGCGCTGTTCCGGGCTTCGAACTGCTGGCATCCAAATTATCGCAGTATTCGTTCGAGAAGATCATCTACCACGAGGAGTGCGCCTCGGCGGTGCGCGTAACGCCGAAACAACTGCCGCGCATCCACGCGCTACTTCACGAAGCCTGCACGATCCTGGACCTGCCGGAACCGTCGCTCTTTGTTTCGCAAACGCCTATCGCCAACGCGTTCGCACTCGGGCGCGACAACCCGACGATGGTTCTGCATACCGGATTGGTCGAACTGCTCACCGAGGATGAACTGCTTGCCGTTATCGCGCACGAAATGGGGCATATTCACTGCGGACACACCGTCTACCGGCTCATGGCACTGATGCTCCAACTGCTCGCCAAACTGGGCGACCTGCGTATCGGGATGGGCGATCTGTTCTCGCTTCCGATTCGCGCCGCACTTTTGGAGTGGACCCGTAAAGCCGAGTTTTCCGCCGACCGCGCCGCGATCATTGTGGTTCAGGACCCGGAAGTCGTGTTTTCTGCGTTGTTCAAACTGACCGGTGGCTCGCCGAAGATCTTCGAGCAAATGGACCGCGAGGAATATCTGAAACAAGCCGAAGATTACGAGCGACCGGACTGGTCGCGCCTCGACAAGTTCTACAAGGTGATGCTCGAATCCGACAAGACACACCCGATCCCGGTGCTTCGCGCCAAGGAAGTATTGCGCTGGGGTGCCACGGACGAATACAAGAATATTGTCGCCGGAAACTATATCTTCCGTGACAAGGTCGGCGACCGCCGCCGGGGACCGCTGTCCACGATTGCGATGAAGACGCTGGCGAACGAACGACTTACCTGCCCGTCCTGCGGTAAGGAGACCGACGCCGCGTTTACCTTCTGTATCAACTGCGGGACGGTGTTGAAACAGGATACGGTAAATGGCACCGGCGAGGGGAGCGATTCGGTTGAGTAGTAGCAACAGCGACATCGTCTGCCCCGCCTGCGGACGCGCGAACCCCTGGACCGCCCGTACCTGTGGCAACTGTTCGACCGTGCTGACAGTCGCGGCGAACGGCGAGAAGCCGATGACCGATGCGGAGTGGCGGCGGATGTCGGAGCAAGAAACCATCTACGCCGCCGAACTCGGCACGGTGCAGGGCGGCGCGTGGGAGGGGGTTTCGGTCTCGCGGAAGCCGGGCGAGATGCCGCTCCCGCCGCAGGTGCAAGCCGAATCGCTCCGCCGGGGGCGTGAGGAAGCGCATCGCAAAGCGGTGGAAGCGCGGACCGCTCGGGAACGGGCGGAACTCGAACGCCGTCGCGCCGAAGTCGAGGCGCGGCAACGTAACCACGGGGGCGGCGGGCGATTGTGTTTGAACTGTGGCACACCCGCGCCCGCGAACGTGGGCGAGTCGTCATTCTCGTTCTGCCTGAATTGTGGGACCAGTTTTTCCGATACGAAAGAGACAGCGAAAACGGAATCGGTAATGCCGCCGGTTCCGCCGGTCCCCACCGTCACCTCGCCGGTCGGCGTGCTTCGTCAGCAAGCGCGGCGCGAAGTCCGGCAAGCGGAGCGATATGGAGAGCGACCGGAGGCACCGTATCCGGCTCCACAGGGTGGCATGGTACGCGTCGCCGAACGGACGGATGTTTTACCCGTGACCGAGGCGACGCCGT
>JACMIS010000155.1 GCA_014381035.1 Armatimonadota bacterium | reverse complement strand
GCAAAATCGTGTACCAGCGCGGCTATTTCGATAGTTTGGGCTGGTTCCGACAGATTGGCATGGTGGGGTAGTTAGATGCGATCCCGCCACAGTACCCTCACCCCCAACCCCCTCTCCCTTCGGAGGGAGAGGGGGTTGGGGGTGAGGGCGTAAGGTTCCTACTTGATCGCCATGTGCGGCGGACGTGACGGATCGACCGGCTGCAGGATCTTGCGTCGCTCCGGGGTGAGGCGGGCGAGCAGTTCGTCCGAGTAGCCGTAGCCGAAGCGCGACGCGCCCCAGACCGGTCCGTAGCGGTAGATCGTGATACGCCGTTCGCCGACGGTTTTGGTGCGCGACGAACCGCCGTGGATGATGCCGTCTACGAAAAGAAGCGCGTCGCCCTTGTTCAGGAGAGCCGGAATCGCGCCTTCCAACTGGTCCATGCGGTCGCCTGCCTGATAATCGCCGATGCCGGGGTGGGGGAAATTCGACTTGTGCGAACCGGGCACCACCATCGTCGGACCGTCGCCCTCGTGAATGTCGGTCAGGGCACAGATGATATTTACCTGCCCGCACCGGAACACGCCGTTTTTATAGCCATACGTTCCGCGCATCGCGCCCTGATACCCGCCTGAGTGCGCCGGATGGTGACCGCCTGACTTGCGGATAGAGGCGATACTTTCGTCGATGAACAAGCCCTGCACGTAGGACTTTTCCTCGCCGCAATAATGCCGCACATAATTGATCCACGAGGGATGGTCTACCAATCGCTCGAACGGCTGGCCTGCTTCTACCGCGTTATGCAGCTCGTAGCCGGTTTCCGGGGTGTAGTCGCGCCGTTGCGCGTTGCCGATCCACTCCATCGGGGCGACATCCGGCAGATTATCGAACGCAGTATTCAGCGAATCCAGGAGTTCCGGTTCCAGCGCGTTTCGCAGAATCAGAAAGCCGTTCAGGTCAAACATAAAATCATCGAGGGCGGACGGTTGTCGCGGTTCCATCGTTGGGAGTTCCTCCGGTTTGGGTGTTAGGTTCGCGGAAACGACGTTTCCGCTGTGTCGGGTGTTAGGTACTGGGTGTTGGCGGACCTTTCGCCCGGTGGTCCTATTGTAACGCGACATTTATCGAGAAAACTGCCGCTTAATTCCTCGAAAAATCCCATATGGTAAGATACTCAGGTTCACAACTGCGCAGGCGTTCGACGATGACACCCGACACCCAACACCCGATACAGCGGAAACGTCGTTTCCGCGAACCCAACACCCGTCCTGCCGACCGTCTGCCCGTTGAGCATGCGACGATGTCGTTTCGTGCCTGGCGTTCCTCGCCGAACGTCATGCCGCGTGCCCATACGCATACCGATATCGAGTTCAATCTTCCCCTCGGCGGGGATCTCGAATATTTTTTCGCCGGACGGTTTTTGCGCGTCCCCGACGGGCATTTCGCGGTGTTCTGGGCAGGCGTCCCGCACCGACTGATCGCGCGGGAAGCGGGGACGGAATACCTGTGCATGGTGCTCCCGCTCGGATGGTTTCTGTCCTGGCGGGTCGGGGGCGAACTCGCGGGGCGGCTACTTTCCGGCGCGTTGATCAGTCATGCGGCTCCGTTGGTGGAGCGAGAAATATTCGACCGCTGGGCGAGCGACTTCGATTCGCATGGGGACACCACGGGTCGGGAGCGGATCACGCTTCTGGAAGTCGAAGCCTGTTTGCGCCGACTCGCCCTCGAATCTCCCAGTAAAGGAGCCAGCACCGCCACGGGCGGCGTGGCGTTCGGGACGCAGGCGGAACGGCTCGCCGCGCACGTCTCCGAGCGGTACCGGGAGCCGGATCTGTCGGCGCGTAGCGTCGCGGACGCGGTCGGGCTACATGAAAAGTATACGCTGACCCTGTTTCGCGAAGCATGCGGGATGACGCTCTGGGACTATGTCACGCGGCTCCGGGTGTCGCACGCGCAACGCCTTCTCCTAACGACCGATTGGAGCGTGGAGCGGATCGCGCTGGAATCCGGATTCGCCTCGCCGGGGCGGTTCTTTGCGGCGTTCAAGACACAGACCGGCGGCATCACACCGCGCCAGTACCGGGTTCGGAGCGGGTAAACTGAGTGCATGAAAACTCTCGCGTCTACGCTCTGTCTGCTCGCCCTATCCGCCTCTGCCCTTGCGCAAGCCCCACTCGTCCGGTCCGCAGCCTCCCAGGATGTGAACGGTGACGCCAAACCGGACAAGATCGCGCTTACCTCGGACCCGGTCCGCTCTCGTTTCACGCTGACCGTGAACGGGACGCGACTTGTCGTTCCGCACGACAATTTCATGGACGGCTTGCCGGGATTCCGCATCGTCCGGATATCGGAGGGGGCGAAGCAGGCGTATATTGCGGTGTCACTCACCGGTGCGAACGATCACAATGAGCATTATTTCTTCCTCTATGACGGCAAAGCGATACGGCGTGCCGGAATGCTCCCCGGCACCTATACCGCACCCGGAAACGGCGTCGTGTATATCAAGCACTGGATGGCGTTCTGGATGAGTGACACCAAGTACGCCGTCGGCAAAAACGGTGCGTTGCAATTCGTGCCGCAAGCCGGGTACTACGTCGGGGTTTCCGCCACGGCGAAGCAATCGTTCCCGATACGTGTCTCGCCGACAAAAACCGGTGCCACCGTCGCCAACGTCGCCCCGAATAGCAAGATTGATCTGCTGTTGTTTATGCCCTACGGCAAAGAACCGTCGGCAGGCGCGGAGAACGGCTATTACTTGATCAAGACACAGACCGGTCTGTGCGGCTGGGCGGATTTCAAGGTATTCCAGAGCAAAGTGGACGATCTCCCTTACGCGGGATAAGCAAGTGCCGTTCCACGCTCCCCCTTACGCGGGCTGATCCGGGGCGGTAGAAAGCTCCGCCAACGTTTCTCGATCCGCGATGGTCACCGTTCGACCGCGCACGGTGATGTAGCCGAGGTCAGCGAACTGATGTAGGGTACGCGAGACGACTTCGCGCACGGTGCCGAGGTGCGCCGCGATCCCGGCGTTCGACTCGGGTAGCGCGAACGATTGTCCGTCACCGGCGGCGGCAAGCAGATACGCGGCAAATCGGGCGCGGACGGTGTGCAGTGCCTGCGCTTTGAGCATTTCGATCAGGCGGCGATTCTGCACGGCGAGCGAGCGGATAATGCCCGCCGAAACCTCGGGGTGTGTGGCAATCAGGGTATGAAATGGTTCGCGGGCGACGCTGAAAAGGGTGGACTCCGCCCCGATTGCCGCCGCGTGATACGGGCAGTTGCCGCCGTCGAATGTCGCCGGGGCACCGACCACATCGCCCGGCTTGGCAATGCCGAGAGTCAGTTCGCGCCCGCGCCGGTCCCACTTGAACAGTTTCACTGTTCCCGATACGACAATCATCAGGGCGGGTGCCGGTTCACCTTCACAGAATAAGAGCGCGTCCGTACCCATCCGCCGTATCGCTCCCGCACGGGCGAACGATTCCCGCGTTGCCAGAGAAGTCCCCTGCAAAAACAGAACCCGCCGCAATGCCATTTCCAGATCGGTTCGCACAGGTTCACGGTATCACAACTTTTTTACGGGCGGCGTGACATATGTCATCGCGGCACGATGCGGGGCGGGATACGCTTTCCACGGAGGAATTATACGGATGGCTTTTGTGATAACGGAACCCTGCGCGACATGTAAGGATGCGGCTTGTGTCGCGGTTTGCCCGTGCGATGTGATTCACGCGGGCGTGGTCGAGCGGAACGGGGAACGTTTCGACCAGTTCTTCATCAACCCGGACGAGTGCATTGACTGCGGTCTGTGCGAACCGGAATGCCCGGTAGACGCCATCTTCCCGAGCGACGAGCTACCGGAGCAATGGAAACAGTACGCCGGGATCAACACGGAGTTTTACAAACCGGCAAGCAAATAAAAAGTCCCGGTAGAAAACCGGGATTTCTGGTTTGCTCGAAAAGCGATTACTCGCGGATTCCTACGCTTTCTTGGCGGCTTGCTTGGGACGGCGGGCGCGGAGTTTCCCGACCCTGGTTCCGAGCAAACCGACTAAACCACCGATTGCGAGCGATATGGCGGCGGTGCGGGGACCGGTTGGTAAGCGGCATTGGTAATATCATTGTAGCAGTTTGCGCCAGTGGAGAACGCGGTAGCAAGTGGAGAACGCGGTAGCAGTAGTAACATTATCACCATTAGCGTTAGCCTCTGTGTTCACTTTGTACCATTGTCCGTTGTCACGGTTGTGTCCGTATGAAACGTTGTCGGTTCTGCTTGTCCCGAGCGTGGCTCCCGTTCGGGCAAAACCAAGTTGAATCAACGGGT
>JACMIS010000154.1 GCA_014381035.1 Armatimonadota bacterium | reverse complement strand
TTCAAAAGTTTTGCAGTGTTTCGCTAGCACAGTCCCTCTAAGATGATATTCGAAATGCCTCAAAGCTTTTGGTCACATACTTGAAGCGGCGGAGCGTCGCCTGCCAATTCCACGTCGCCCGCCCGGTACAATTCTCCTTCGTGCCAGACTTCCGTTTCCTCCCACGGTGCGATGGTGGTGCTTTGCGCGTGATGTTCCTTCTGATTTCGGATGTATTCGATCACGCGTTGCCGTCCGGCATACGGGAAGGCTATCGCTGCATAGCCCGGTTCCCACCGGATGAACCGCTCCTGCGAGTAGACCTGACGCAGATATGCTGTCGTCGCGCCTTTGACCCGTTTCACGAATTCGGCGGCGGAGATGTTGAGGCTGAACAACACGGCGAGATGAACATGGTCCGCCATCCCGTTCACTGCCAGCACCGTGCAATCCTGACGCTCGGCTAACGCCCAGATCGTGCGGTGCGCTATACGCTCGACTTCCGGCGTCAGAAACGGTCGCCGTCCCTCGGTCGCCCAGACAAAATGAATCGGCAGTTGGATCTTGCTGTACCTACGTATGATTGGCTTCGTCATATCGAATCCTCTCTTGCCGGAGTAACGAGACAAAGGGGGCATTTCTTTCAGGGTATTTTCGGGGGTTTGTAAACCCCCGACGACAACGTTCACGCTCCGCGAACAGGAAAACGACGCGCCGAAGGTAAACTAGGACTGCGCGCGGCGACAGATTTGCGCCCGCCTTTGGAGAACCTTTTATGAACAAGAAAACGATTGAAGATATTGATGTTGCCGGGAAGCGTGTTTTAGTACGCGTGGATTTTAACGTGCCGCAGGACGATTCCGGCGCGATCACCGACGACCGGCGTATCGAATCCGCATTACCGACGATTAACTATCTCCTGCAACAAGGTGCCGCCGTGATTTTGATGAGCCATTTAGGTCGTCCGAAAGGCAAGATCACTCCGGAGTTCTCGCTCACCCCGGTTGCCAAACATCTCGCCGGACTCCTGGGAGCCGATGTCGCGCTGGTCCAGGCGACCGAGTCCGACCCGCTCGGTATCGAGGAAGCGAAGACGAAAATCGCCCCGCGCTCCGTGGTACTCCTGGAAAACACGCGCTACGCCGGGGGCGAAGAGATCAATGATCCCGCGCTGTCCGCGCAACTCGCCACGCTCGCCGATGTATATGTCAACGATGCGTTCGGCGCGGCGCACCGGGCGCACGCATCCACCGAAGGCGTTGCGCATGCCGTCAAGCGTGCGGGCAAACCGGCGGTCAGTGGCTACCTCATGCAAAAAGAACTGGATTTCCTCGGCGGCGCGATCACGAACCCGGCGCGACCGTTCGTGGCGATCCTCGGCGGCGCGAAGGTCAAGGACAAAATCCCGGTCATCGAAAGCCTCCTTCCCCAGGTGGACACCTTGATCGTCGGCGGCGGCATGGCGTACACCTTCTACAAGGCGGCGGGACACGAAATCGGCAAGTCGCTTTTGGATGAGACTTCCCTCGAATTTTGTAAATCACTGCTTTGCGAGGATAAGATAGTCCTCCCGCAAGACTGCGTGGTCGCTCCGGCGTTCGCCAACGATGCCCCGTCCACCACGGTCAAGGTGAGCGAGATTCCGGCGGATCAGGAAGGCTTGGACATCGGTCCGGCGTCGGTCGCGGCGTTCGCGGAGATCATCAAGAAAGCGAAAACGGTCATCTGGAACGGTCCGATGGGCGTGTTTGAAATGCCGAACTTTGCGCACGGAACGGCGGGAGTCGCACAGGCATTGGCGGACGCTACCGGACTCGGCGCGACGACGATCATCGGCGGCGGTGACTCGGCGGCGGCGGCGGAGCAACTCGGCTTCGCGGACAAAATAACGCACATCTCTACCGGCGGCGGTGCCAGCCTGGAATTCCTCGAGGGCAAACCGCTCCCCGGCGTCGTTGCGCTCGACAACAAGTAGATTTCAGACACAAAGGACACAAAGTTAAAGAAGAACGCAAAGGGTTTCGTGGTAATGCACACCGATATAGTCCGCGGTCCGATTAATAAACGAATCACAGAACTTTAAAACCTCTTTGTGCTCTTTTTAAACTTTGTGTCCTTTGTGTCTGAAATCTACGACTCGCATCGAACGAAGTTTTCCAGTAGCCGTTTGCCGTTTTCGGTCAGGACCGATTCCGGGTGGAACTGGACGCCCTCGACGGCGAGCGTTTTGTGCCGGACGCCCATGATTTCGCCTTCCGTGGTCTCCGCTGTGATTTCCAGACAATCGGGCAGACTGTCGCGCTCGATGAGCAGGGAATGATAACGGGTGGCGGTAAAGGGTTGCGGCATTCCGGCGAAGACGCCCTTGCCGTCGTGGTGGATCGGCGAGATTTTGCCGTGCATCAGTCGCCCCGCACGCACGACACGCCCCCCGAACGCGTGTCCGATGCTTTGGTGCCCGAGACAGACACCGAAAATAGGAATCTCACCCGCGAACCGCGTGATGGTTTCTACGGAGATGCCTGCCTCCGTCGGCGAACAGGGTCCCGGCGAAATGACGATCTTTTCCGGGCGGAGTGTGGCGATCCCGCCGGTAGTGATCTTGTCGTTGCGGTGGACTTCTATTTCCTCGCCCATTTCGCCGAGGTACTGCACGATATTATACGTAAACGAATCATAGTTATCTAAAACCAGTATCATCGAAAATTTCTCGCTCCCGCCCCTGCTCCAACAAAAACTTGCACAAATGCGACGAACTTATACACCGGGATGGGTGTACTGGTAGTATATCGTCCCGATTGGGTAATACGGAAACGGAGAAACACATCATGTTATTTGGACTGATTCGAGAGACACACACAACCATGGAAGAATCACACGCAACGCTGAATTCCCTGTACAATCGCGCCGGGAATCTGGAAAAGTCGCTGGAATCCATCGCACGCCGCGAACCGATGACGCTACTGACGCCGGACCAGATCCGCAGCTACAATGTCGTGGTCGAGGAAGCGAAGAAATTCCTGCCCGATTCGGTCGTGATGAAAGAAGATGCGCCGATTATCGAGGACGGCGACTTGCCGCACGCGGAAACGTTTTTCCGCATCCTGCATATGTCGGTCGTGCCTACTTTGCACAACGTTCTGACGAACGATGAAACCGGCGCGGCGTTGCCAGGAATCTAACCCTTTTCGACGCGGACGAATAAAAACGCGGGTCGCCGCCTCTCATCTGAAAAGGCGGGGCGGGCGGCTACCGCCTCTGCGTGCGGTAGCGGTTCGGCTATTCGCGTGATGACCAATCCCGCATCAAGAACGCCGTTCAAATAGGTGGCGAGGGTCCGGTGGAAGATGCGAACACCGGATACGAACCATTCATTGACGCGTTCGCTTTCGTCCGCGTAATCGTCCACGGGCCAGTGCTGTTTTGCATTATCCTCGCTACGCGTCCAACCATCTCCCCCCCGCTTCGCCGTAATTACCGGGTGTTCGACACAAAAAACAAACATCCCGTCGGGCGCGAGTGCGTGCGCCACCTGCGCGAAAACCGATTGCACCTCGGGCAAATAGTGCAGGGCGAGAACCGACACGATCACGTCCGCCGATTCACGCGGCGCGTTCCACCGGTCTAGGGACGCACAAACGTACTGCAATCGCGGTTCCGTATCGGGGTTGACCGACTCGCCCCGTGCCGCCGCCAGCATTCGTTCGGAAATATCCACCCCGACCACGCTCCTGGCACCGTCGGCTATCGCCTTTCGGCAGAAACCGCCCGCACCGCACCCCAAATCCACCACCCGTTTCCCGGCGAGAGACGGTAACAACGCATCGCGGGCGGGGTCAACCACCACCGCATTCGCGGAAAGCGGGTTTTCGCGCAGTTTGGCATACCCGGCGAAGAAGTTGGGGTCGTCGTAGATATTTTGTGGGTCCGTCGGCATGGCGCGGCTATTTTATCACGGGGCGTACTTTATCGGGGTTTACCCGACTCTCCATCAAGGTCGGTATGTACAATGTCAGGCTCGCGATAGCGAATATCTGAATCTGGGTAGCGACGAAGGATTGTGAAAACATAGCGATCATCCCGAGATGGATTACCAGCCCGGCAACGAAAACGAGGTAGCGGAAACGGGGCAACCATATACCGACCGCGAGAAAAAGTTCGCCTGAGACCGTCAGGACCGCAAGCGAAGCGAGTATGCCATCCTCTATTCCGGTCGAACGAATCCATGCGAGAACGATGGTTGGGAGATGCTGTGCAAGAATCTCTCCGGATAGAAACGTGATATTGAGTTTGTTGACCGCGCCCCAGAAGTAGAGCATGGAAAGTTGCCACCGTAATAGCAAGACAAGCCAGGAAGGGACGGTACCAGGAGATACTCCTCCCTGTCTTGCTTTCAACATGGCATCTACCGAAAACGCCGCGCCTGCATTCCCGGCAGCGAGTAGACCGGTGACATTGACCAGCAAGTACAGATGGTTACTGTACGTCTGCTGGTCCAGGAACAGAACATATCCCATTACCAGAGCGAGAGCGAAACCTGCCCACCGTGTCCACAATCCGACGGCGAAACAGAAAGCAAGAATCGCCCATATAGTCACGAGCCATAGCACCATAGCGGAAGGAAGGTCAGGGACAAAAGGTGCATACGGGAGCCGCAAACGTTCCGGACGAAGTACTTCCGTCAAGATCCCGTATGCCTCCTGTGCGCGTAAAAGTGCCGCCGCTCCGATCATCCCCCGGACATAGCCGACGGGAATAGCGTCGCGCGGGGCGGAAAAATTGGCACCGATCCGCTGTAACCTGTCGATTACCGATTGCACTCGT
>JACMIS010000017.1 GCA_014381035.1 Armatimonadota bacterium | reverse complement strand
GTGACCCCACAGTTCCTTCCATCCGTTGTTGTTGTAACGCGGTGCCTCTTTGTAGTCGTTAGGGCTACCGGGGCAAAGGAACACGTTCGCGTTTTTCGTGTACGGATACCAGAGTGTCTGCCAGTAGTATGCCTCGGCGTAGCCACGGGCGGGGACGGGTTCCAGGAAAACGTTGACATCAATCACGGAGTTCGCGCTCGCGTCGCGCAGTACCAGTCCGTCATAGTCGCTGGAGTATTGCAGTGCCGCCAGAGCGATCTGCTTGAGGTTCGATACACACGATGCCTGACGGGCTTTGGCACGCGCCTGAGCGAAGACCGGGAAAAGTATCGCTGCAAGAATAGCGATAATAGCGATAACAACAAGTAATTCGATCAATGTGAAAGCGGATTGCTTCCGGGTAGAGTTTGTGGACATTAGCACGGACATTATGGTTTCCTCCATTGTTCCCCTTTATGTATAGGGGAATCTTGGAGACAGTATACCCACCCTAAATCAGGGGGATATTAAGAGAAGGTTAAATATTGCGTTGGACAACATTAAATTTTCGTGGAGGGAAGCAGGAGTCGTCCGACAACAAAAAAGTGAGCAAGGGAAACCTTGCTCACTTTTCAAACTGTACGACACGCGAGGCGTATCTCTTAGGGCTGCTGCCTTCCGACCCTGACCCGGTTCGTGACCACCCCGCTGCCGTACCCGTATTATACCCAATCTCGTGACGGATCGCTACTTGGCGACGAGCACTTTCTCGCCCGTCCCGATCAGATCTTCCTTGCTCAGCGTGATGACACGGCGAATCATACGAAGATTTTTCTTGTTCGGGTCGGTGAAAAGATAGTTTTTATCTGTCAATCCTTCGCCGCTGTAGCCGAATCTGTCCTGTATGTTGTCCGGGAAGATGCGCGGGTTGAGCGAAAGGATCAACTCGTACTTGTCCTTGGTGAACGAGTACATGGTGGGGTCTTTGCTCATGTCGAATTGGCGGGAATATTCGCCCGGCTTCTCGGTAGTCGCCTGCGACACACGATAGTTTTTCTTGTCCAATTCCGCAAGTTTCGCCGAATCTTTGATGAGTTCGGCGAACTTCGTTGCTGTTTCCGCGTCCGAGTAGAACGGAGAAACGGCATTGAATGCGGGCGGATAAGCTACCGTCACCGCCTGACGTTTACCCAGCGGCGACAATTGTGCCAGCCCCTTCGAAAAGGGGACGGTGCCCAAGCCATACTGCTTGACCTGATCATCCGTGAACTGGTAAACGTTCGTGTTTTGTCCCGGTCGGTCGGAGGTGTTCGCCGACTTACCCGCGGCGATAAATAATCCGCCCTTTTCCGCGAGTTTCCCGTCACGCGTCGAAATCTGATCCTGCATGATGGTGATGCTCTGGTCAATATCGAACGAGAACGTGTCCGAGGTTTGCATCTTGTAACCCGCGTCCTGAAGTCGGACATCTACCCGCGCCCCGTCGGTCGGACCGGCAAGCAGGATGCCTTTACCGGGCTTCTCCAGCGTCCCCATGTCGAACGATTTCCCGGCGGTTCCCCAGCAACGCCACGTGCCTTCGATCTTCAGCACCTTGGACTTCAATCGGGTTACCTTCGCCGTAAACTGAACGTCAATCGGCGGTTGGGTGTTCTCTGCCCGTACCTGCTTGCGAATCTGTAGATGACGCCAGTTTTCCGTGGAGGAGCGTAAGCCAGATTCGTTCCTGCCTTTTTCCTCTGCGGTTACACCTTTCGCATTGATCCGTTCCTCATGTTTCGCAATCACGGCTTTCCACTGTGCGATGGAATCGTCAATGCGCCCCGCACGCTCCAGCGAGTGCGCCAGAAGGTGTCCGACCTGGGTGACGTCATAATTCGGATCGTTTTTCTCGCCCTGAGCGAGTGCTTCCGCTGCCAGATCGTAGTCCTTGAGTTTGTCGAACGCGTTCCAACCTTTTTCCTTGTACATATCGTACTTGTCCGGGTTGTTGGCGATGCCCTCATTCAAGAGCGCGACACCGGGACCGAGATAGCGGCGGTCGGAGCGTTGGTCGGTATCGGTGAAGTTATACATCAAGTGCCAGGCACCCGTTGCGTACACATCCATCCAGTTTGGATCGAGCCACGTGATCATTCGGATCATCGGCAGAACCGCGTCGTAGTTGCCCGAGTGGAAAAATGTATCCGTGCGGACCCACAGAAGCCCCGCGATAACCTGCCGGAAACCGGTCAGAGCACCCAGCGTATACTCGAACGGGAGTGCTGCAGTGATTCCCTGACCGGGTGCTATCGCCTTCTTCAACGATTTCGGCTCTAAGGCTTGCTGGTTGCGGAGCGGGTCGATTCGATTTTGCAGACCGGCGACAGCAAGCATGAGTATCGCCGCCGCGCCGATGAGTTGATTTTTTTGTTGCGTAGAAAATGCCATTTTACTGCGACCTCTTTCTAAATACGGTTGCCACTACACTTCTTTGCGGTCGAACGCGAGAACCGCGATGATCAAAAGCACCGCCGAGTAGACAATCGCGTAGATCACGTTCTGTGTCAGGAATAACGCCTCACTGGTGACTTGCACCCCCGGATTGATGAGCGGGTTCGTAAACGTGAAGTTGCCGAAGTTTGGCACGATGTAGTGGATCGCGGTGAAGAACCCTTTCGCGATCACGTTCGTCTGGCTTTTCGCCAGGTCATACGTGACTGCCGACATCGAGCCGATGATGAACAGCGAGAGCGTGGCGAAGAAGTTGATCAACGGCGGCGTGAATACCGACAGGAACACCGAGAGTGAGCAGAGCAGGATCATCTGCATCAGCGTCATCAGGATGCCTTTGAACAGATTCAGCGCGTCCACGGGTTGATTCCCCATGATCTGCTTGATAGCGACGGCGGCGACGAAAAGGATGCCCATCAGTACGATGTTGATGGCGACCGTGCCAATCGCGCCGAGGTACTTGCCGAGCAGAAACTGATACCGTGTGACCGGCTTGGAGAGAATCGTGTAGATCGTGCGTCGTTCGAGTTCGGTCGGTATCAGGTAGATAGACAGAATCACCGAGATAAACAGACCGGCGAGCGAGATAATGCCGAGTCCCATACCCTTAATCAGGGTGAGTTCCTGGCGGGCAGAAAATGTCGAGAAAGCGAACATGAAAACGATGACCGCGACGCCGACCATCAGAAAGGCGTTCAGAATCTTGCGGCGCATCGCTTCGCTAATCGTATTCGCGGCGATAACTAAGGCTGTGTTCATAATGTTTTGGGTAGTTGGGTGATTGAGTTGTTAAGTGATCGGGGAAGGGGAGGGAAGTGGGGAACCTGCCCCGACCCTCCACAGCCCAACCACCTGACGCAGTTATTTTCGCGCTAAGTCTTTGTATTTGTTCGCACTGGGCTTGCCGGTCCCCGCCGTGATGACCTGAGTCGGGGCAGGTTCCGCCTTGTCCGCGAGGGATGCCGCACTGTAAGAGGCTGCCGAACCGCTCGTAGAAGACGTTTCCATTGCGTTGCCGCTGTCATCTACTTTCGTGCCGACGACTTGCACAAACAGGTCTTCCAGAGTGCGGCGTTTCGGTTCGATAGAAATGATCGTCGCTTGTGCGTTGCGAGCGGCATCAATCACCGCACTGACCGCCTCCGGCGTGTTCTGCATGGCGATTCGAGT
The DNA here is from genome assembly GCA_014381035.1 of Armatimonadota bacterium. Next base: position 5,348 of record JACMIS010000017.1, on the reverse strand, counting down.
GCGGGTGCCTTCCACGGTGATCTGACTGTTGGTACCGATACCACGAACCGTTTCGCCGAGCGCGGGGGATACGCCCGACAGAACGATTTCGACCAATTCGCCAGACAGCAATTCGTCAACACCACCGAGAACACGAAGTTTGCCTTTGTGGATGATCGAAACCCGGTGGCAGACCGCTTCGACGTCTTCCAGTTGGTGCGAAGAAAGGAACATCGCCTTGCCCCGGCTTTTCAGTTCGAGCATCATGGCGCGGATGTCGCGACGGGCGATGGCGTCCAGACCCGATGTCGGCTCATCGTAGAACAACAGGTCCGGATCATTGATCAACGTTTGTGCGATGCCCACGCGTTGTCGCATACCTTTCGAGAATTCGACGATGCGCTTGCCCCGGTCGCCCTTGCCGCCGAGACCGACGAAATCAACTAACTCCTCGGCTTTTTTTCGGGCGTCCTCCGTCTTCATGCCGAACAGTTGTGCGTAGAAAGTGACTACTTCCAGTGCGGTCATATGTTCGTAGAAGTAAGGCGATTCCGGCAGGTAAGCGATTCGCTTTTTGACTTCGATGTCACCGGCGGGTGCGCCGAGAACGTCGGCTTCACCCACGGTCGGATAGATCAAGCCGAGCAAAATCTTGATAGTGGTCGTCTTCCCCGCGCCGTTTGCTCCGAGGAAGCCGAATATCTCGCCTCCGCCAACGGTCAGAGTCAAGTTGTCCACCGCGTTGACGACTTCGTTTTTGCGGGGGATCGGGTACTGCTTGGTCAGGTTCTTGATAACAATGGCGTCTGCCGTATCGGGCATAACTTTCAGGACTCCCTACCAGAGTGATGGGCTTTGCTATTTAGTCGCCGCCGTCACCGGATTTAGTTGATTGTAAAGAATAGCAAACAAAACTTTTTAAAGCGAATAGCAAACTGTTCGCTCCGAAAGTTTATAACCGCTTCTAATAGACCGAAACAGAACCGGCGATAGTTCCCAAAGCAGACAGGAATTAAACCTGTCTGCGAACTGTTTTTGGTTGGAGCGGTGCCTGCGTAGGATACCACAAAGCGCAAGATAATTGCCAAACCACCGGGAGGACTCGCAAACGTCCCTAGACGGGGGCGTCTTGCCTTTCCAGAGTGCATGAATCTGCCGTACAATGCCAACTATATGAGTGAAGCTACTGTTGCCTCCGTTGCTCCCAAGTCCCCTTTATCTGGTATCTCGTTCCGCGCCGTTTGCCTCGGTCTGGCGCTGACTATTCTCAACGTCCTGTGGGTGACACTTGTCGAGGTGCGGTTTTACATGCTCGACGGCTCCTCGCTTCCTTTATTCATCACTCCTATCTTTCTTCTTTTGGTGCTGATCGCCGGGAACGCGCTGACAAATACGGTTCCGTTTCTGCGCCGGTATTCGCTTCGGCAGGAGGAACTGCTGGTCGCGTACTTGATGGCGGTCATTTCCAACACGTTCGCCGGTCACGACATGCTCCAGAACCTGTTCGGACATATTACGCACCCGTACTATTTCGCGCCGCGAAACAACTGGCAGGAGTTGTTTATCGAGCGGTTACCGCAGTTTCTTTTTGTGTCAGATGCCGAAGCCCTGAAATTCTGGTATCAGGGGAACGTTCCCGCGCAAACGGCGGTGGGCTACTGGGTGCATTGGAGCATCCCGCTTGCGATGTGGGGGATGTTTTTTCTTGTGCTAACGATTTTGTTCGTTTGCATCACAGTGATCGTGCGTAAGGCGTGGACGGAGAACGAGAAGTTATCGTTCCCGATCATCCAGTTGCCTCTTCTGATGACCGAGCCGGGAGGGGCTTTTTTCAAGGATCGGCTGATGTGGACGGGGTTCGCGGTCGCATTCACCATCGGTCTGATAAACGGCATCCACCAACTGTATCCACAAGTGCCTGAAAATCCCTGGATCAAGTTGTACGATGTTGGTCAACATTTCACCACGCCGCCGTGGAACGCGGTTCGTACCTACGGGATGCAGTCATCTTTGTATCCCTTTGCCATCGGACTCGCCTACCTGATTCCGCTCGACCTCGCTTTTTCGTGCTGGTTCTCGTATCTCTTTGCCCGCGCGTATTTCGTTTTCGGTAGGGCAAGCGGTCTGGACGGGCCGTCGGCGGGACAAGGCTGGCCCTTCTTGAAGGAGATTTCCGCCGGGGCATGGATCGGAGTCACTGTCGGGATCTTGTGGGCGAATCGCAAGTATCTCACCTATGCGTTTGACCGGGCGTGGGGGAGCAACGCGAGCGCGAAAGGATCGTTCCAAACCGATGATGACCCCAGAGAAGACCGCCGCTACCGCGTTGCCTTTATCGGTCTCGCGCTGGGTGCTGTTTTTCTTTTCGTCTGGAGTCATTTCCTCGGCATTGCGGTATGGGCATCGGTAACTTTCTTCGCGATATTCTTCGCGCTCTCGCTCGCCATCACGCGAGTCCGGGCGGAGTTCGGCACGCCGCATGAGATTGTTTTCGTCAAGCCGGGAGATATTATGGTCACACTGCTTGGCACCCGTGCCATCGGTGATAGTTCATTGATCGGTATGCAGAGCATGTACTGGTTCAACCGCGGCTACCGGTGCCATCCGATGCCGAACTTTCTGGAAGGGTTTAAAATGGCGGAAGGACGACGAATGCCTTTCGCGCCGCTGATCGGCGTGTTCGCATTGGCGGCGGTCGCTTCCCTTCTGACTACGTTCGCCGCGAACTACTTTATGACCTACGAAGCCGGGGCGCAGGCAAAAGCGGTCGGCTATAAGTGGTGGGTAGGGCAGGAGGCGTTCGCGCAGTTGGATGGGTGGTTGCGAAGCGGTCAGCGTCCTGCGCAGCAAAGTCTGTGGTTTTTCATCGGCGGTCTCGCGGTAGTCGGTGTGCTCACGTACATGCGACAGGCGTTTCTGTGGTGGCCCCTCCACCCGACTGGCTTTGCGCTCGGCGTTTCTTACGCGATGAACTATTTCTGGTTCTGCGTATTCGTCGCGTGGCTGGCGAAGCTATGTATCACTCGCTACGGGGGCATGGATGCCCACAAGCGGGCGGTCCCGTTCTTTCTCGGTTTGGTGTTAGGCGATTACACGATTGGGGCGTTATGGTCGCTTCTCGGTTTGTGGCTCGGTACGCCGACATATAAAATCTACATCTGAAAATAATTTTTGGGCAGCTTGACACATGAACCAACGTTAGTTATAATGAATCAACGTTGGTTCAATGATGTCACTCCCCGCGATAAAACGGTTGTCGGTTGCAAATACCCTTTACAATGAATGCGTGATCGAAAAACCATTCAAAGGTTCTGTAACGTTGCGCGATGTCGCGGCGCGTGCAGGCGTCAATGCAACCACTGTTTCCGTCGTCCTCAACGGCAATCGCTCCGGAACACGGGTCTCCGCCGCGACCCGTGAGCGTATCCTCGCCGTCGCCACCGAACTCGGATACCACCCCAACATCGCGGCACGCGGCATGAAGCACCGCCGGATGAATTCCCTCGGTGTCGTGGACATCATGCACGCCAAAGGCTTGAACTTTTACTTTCTGGAAGTCTTGAACGGCATCCTCGAAAAGGCGGCGGAACGCGATCAGAATACCACCGTTTTTACCCTTTCAAATTGGGAGACGGAAGAGGAAAAGATTCTGCAGTTTTGCGACGGGCGCGTGGATGGTCTGATATTTGTCGGACCGCAATTTCGCGCCGAGTTCGCGCCCATCCTGCTCCGGCGTACCCCGTTCGTAGCATTGCACAGCAACATTGCGCTTCCTGTCGCTGCGAGCCTGGAGATTGACGATGAGCAGGGGGGATACCTTGCGACAAAACATGTCATAGATTTAGGGCATCGGCGGATTGCGCATTTCGCGGGTCCGCAGCACTTCTCCGGGGCGATTCGTCGGCGCGAGGGCTACCGTCGCGCTCTGGAAGAAGCGGGAATCGCCTACGACGATTCATTGGTCACGACCGGTGAGTTCGGCGCGTCGTCCGGCGAGGAGCGCATGGAACTGTTGCTGAATAGTGAGGCACCGTTACCCACCGCTGTTTTTTGCGCGAACGACGCGATTGCTTTCGGAGCGATGGAAGTTCTGGCGGCGCGGGGCGTGTCCGTTCCCGCGACAATGAGTGTAGTCGGTTTTGACGATTCATTTACCGCACGCATGACAAACCCACCGTTGAGCACGGTTCGTCAGCCGTTTCGCCAACTGGGGCAACACGCCGTGGAGCTGTTATTGGAGCAGATCAGCAGCCGCTCCGACAGAGGTAGCGCGGTATCGCCCTCGGAAACCCCTTTGATTCGGGAAATTTTCCCGGTGGAACTGGTCGTTCGCGGTTCGACTGCAAAACCAGTGTGATGTACCTCTTTCTGACCGCTCCCGATGTGGACTGCGGATACATTTGACAATATCGATTTCCAGTCTTGACAATTGAACTAACGTTGGTTATAATAAACCAACGTTAGTTCAATGAAGAGAAACGGTAGGCGCAGAGTAGGCGTGCCGGTAAGGCAATGAACGCGGGCTTTGCTCATAGAAGATAACACATCGAAAGGTACTTCACGTACAACCAAATGAACCAGAACCATTTTCCCATCGCAAAGGCGTCCAACCGTCGTGCATTCACTCTGATCGAACTACTCGTTGTCATCGCCATTATCGCGATCCTTGCTGCGATCCTTTTTCCCGTCTTTGCACAGGCTCGTGAGAAAGCGCGGCAGGCTTCGTGCCTTTCCAATCTGAAGCAGTTGGGACTGGGTGTTATTCAGTATGTCCAGGACTATGACGAAACCTACCCTATCGGTGTCGGTGAAGGGAGTTACGGAACGAACCCTACCGCGCACTGGCAACAGGCGATTGTCCCTTATGTGAAAGCGGATGGAATCTTCGCGTGTCCTTCGGACCCGGAAGCCGGACGGATCGAAAGTGCTACCACCCCCTGGAAAGGGATTCTGACCTCGTATGCCGGTAACGGTTACTTCGCGTACCTGGATAATGGCTCGGGCGGGTACCCTCCTACCCAATGCGGTCCTTTGTCCAGCCTATACCTGGCGACAGACCCTGTAATGACTTTGTCCAAGATCAGTCGGGACGCGAATACTATTATGATCACGGAAAAGCATTCTGAAGACTTGAAGAATGCCGCAGATGCAGGCGGTTACGCCTCCACGAACCCCTTTGATCCACAGCGCGGCAACTACACCAACTACGGTGATCACAGCATTATCGTTGGCGTCTCTTGGTTTTTCGGCGGGTCACTCATTCCCGATGGCGGTGATGCGACGCGGGTTGGAAAGAAGTTCCCCTATGGTCCCGAGGGAATAGTCTCCAATCGTCATAGTAGTTTCGCCAACTTCGTGTTCTGCGACGG
>JACMIS010000153.1 GCA_014381035.1 Armatimonadota bacterium | reverse complement strand
GGATCGCCGAGGAAGTCCAACAGGTCGTAGGCGATCTGGAACGCAACGCCGAGGTGTAATCCGTTCTGTTGTAGCGCGGCGACTTCCTCTGCGGTTACGCCACCGACCATGGCACCCGTTTCGCAACTTCCGGCGAGAAATAGTGCCGTTTTGCGGCGTATCACTTCCTCATACGTTTCGGGCGTGATAGTCAGGTCGTGCGCGACCGAGGCTTGCAAGACTTCGCCTTCCGCCATACCCACAGTCACGTCGCTGAACACGCGCACAATCGCCAGATTGTCGTCATTATGCGCTAAAAGCGAGATGGATTTCGCGAGCAAAAAGTCGCCGGTTAGAACGGTGATGCCGTTTCCGAAAACGCTGTTCGCGGTCGGTCGCCCGCGCCGCTCCGGTGCTTCGTCCACCACGTCGTCGTGCATCAGCGACGCCATATGGATCATTTCTGCCGCCGATGCCGCGGCGTATGCCCGCTCCGCCGGGAACGTCCGACCGACCAGCCGCGCCGACAGTAGTGCCAGAGCGGGTCGTAGCCGCTTTCCGCCGGAAAGCAGGGTATGTCCGGAAATGTCGCGTACCCGTCCGATCTCGGAACGCGTCGCGGCGAGGAGGCGGTCCTCAACGGCGCGGAGATCATCCTCGATGGGCGCGAGAAGGGACGGTTGTTTTGGCGCGGAGTATGCTGCGCCGCCTGCGGAAACGCTGTTCATGGGTTGTTCCCTTCTAACACATCGGGACGCTGTTTGGTTCCGCGATGCACGACCACGGTGCCAAAGGTCAGGTTCGTTACGGAGATATTTTCGAGACTGGCATCGCGCATCATGTCGGCGATTTCGGCGCGGCTATAGAACGCGGCGACGCTTTCGGGCAGATACTCATACGCGGCTTTGCGACCGGAGACGAGACCGCCGATCATCGGCATGACATGCTTCGAATACCAGGTATACAGTTTGTTGAACACGGGGTTTGTCGGCTGTCCGAACTCCAAAATCACGACACGCCCGCCCGGTTTCACCACCCGCGCCATCTCACGAATGCCGAGCGGCACGTCGGCGACGTTGCGAATCCCAAAGCCGACCGTAACGGCGTCGAAAGCCCCCTCGGGGAACGGCAGGTCTTGCGTGTCGGCGATCTGCCACAGGATATTCGGGCGGTTCCGCGCCCGCGCCTTCTCCTCACCTAATCGCAGCATCGGTGCGGAAAAGTCGGTGGCGTCTACCTGCCCGGTCGTGCCGACGGCGCGAAGCAGCTCGAATGCCAGGTCGCCGGTACCGGTACAAACATCGAGCGCGTGATCCCCGGGTTTAAGCGCGGCTTGCCCGACCGCGACGCGACGCCACCAGTGATGGAGCGGTCCCGACAGAAGCGAATTCAGGCGGTCATAGGTCGGAGCGATGGCGTCGAACATCTCGCGCACGTAGCCGTGCTTGGTGTCCGCTGTTGGCAGTACGCCGCTCGTGGTTCCCGGTTGCGTTGTCATAAACAGGCTTTCGTAGATTGTGTCTTCCTTCACAATCTTTTTCTCGTACCAGAATTATACAACGGGGCGGGGGGAACGTGCCAACATTTTTGAACGGGTTCATTATTACGAAAACTGCGAACGAAGAAGGCTTGGTCGTCACTCCGATTCGATCAGCGCGTACCATTTATCGCGCGGCGTCAGTAAAACACGGACGATCTCACGCTTCGCTTCGTTCTGATTCTTCACGTCGCGGATACTTCCCGCGATCTCCAGAGCGCGGTCCGGTGCGATCATCGCCATCGCTCGCAGGGAATCACGGAGCATCCAGAACGCGTTATCGCCATCGGGGTTATATTGCCGCGTTTGCGCCATCGCCGCCTCGATGTAGAAGCGGCACATATCCGGCGCGGTCTGCCCGGCGGCGAGTGCCATTCGCAAGGAGGTGCGCGTCGCGTTACCGTCGAACGCTTCCGGGTCGTTCGCGACCGATTTCACCAGCGCGTTGTGGATTTCGGTCGCAAATGCCGTGTCACCAGTGCGCCGTGCCAGAAGCAGGCAAAGCGGATACCGCACCGCCAGTCCCCCCGGTCCCCCCGCACCCGTCAACGCATCGCGATACCGTTTCAGGCGTGTTGTGGCATCTTTCTGACCCGACGCGGCGAACAGGAGAGCCTCCCATCGGCTATTTTCGGGGCAGAGTTTCGCGGCGGCGTAGGCAGCATCCGGATCTGTCGGGGCGAGTTTTTTCGCGATACGAATCAGTATGTCATCAAACCCGCCCTGGTTCCAATGGTCGCCACCGGGTTTTACCGTGCCGTCCGCGATCCAGTTGTCCAGGAGCCGCTTCGCCGCGAGTGTTTGATTCCCGCTATCGGCACTCGTCATCCAGTCCAGAATACTCCGCGCGACTTCGCCGTGCTGTTCTTTCGGCAAACGGCTCAGCAGTTTCGCGGCGCGTGTTCCATCGCCCTCCGCCAGTTGCCGCGCCACGGAAGCGATACCTTTATTGGCGTCGTTTCCCTCCGATTTCGTCACCAGTTCGATGGCGCGGGCTTCCCATTCCGCCACATCGGGCGTGTTCAACCGGTATGCGAGTTTGGCGACGAGCATATTCTCGTATACCCACCCTTCGGGAATCCCGGACGTGAGTTGCTTGCGGGCAAGTGCGTAACATTGGGCGGCGAACGCCGGGTCTTTCGTGGCGAACGCTTCCGCCATGTCCGAACTACGCCAGAGCGTTCGCCATGGACTGGACCATGTCTTAACGTTTGCCACGAACAGTTCCCGCGCCCGTTCCGGTTGACTCGGCAGTGCTTCGTCTAAGATGCCACTGAGTACGGCTTCGGTCACTTTGCCGGTTTTGTCGGTGCCGATTTTCAGCGCGGTGTCAATGTCCACTGCCGCGACGGTATCCGCGAGCGTGTCCCGTCCTTTCTGACCGTTGTCGCGCAGTGCCTGCCCCACTTCCGCTTCGGTCGCCATCGTTGCGATAATCGCGTTCGCCCGCGCTCTGTTTCGCGCCGTCTGCGCGGCGACCGAAACGGGCGGTGCCGAAGCGGCAAGATTCAAGCGGCTGTTTTTCCGGGACGCGACGGAGAACGTTGCCGTCGCCGTTCCGCGAGCAAGGGAAAGGGAAACGTCGCCGGAACTCGGCAGGTACTCGATGGTGAACGCGCCCTTCGCGTCCGTGCGGGCATGGCTACGCATATCGCCATCCGGTGACCACACCCACGCACCCGGGATCGGTTTCCCGTTCGCACCGATTACGGTACCCGACAGGACTCCACTCAACGGCGTCAGCACCAGGTCGCCGAAGTCCGGCTGCTTGCCGCCCTCGGCAATAACGACTGGGTCTGAAGGGCGATACCGGTGTTCCTGTTTATACAGGGAAAGCGTGACGGTGGATTTCGGGCGAAGCATCGCCAGCACGAACTGACCGTTCTGATCGGTCGATACATGATCGCTTTTGTAGTCAGACTGGTTCCCATTCGTGTCTTTGAGCCAACTGTTGACAGATATGTCCGCCTCAGCAACCGGTTTGCCTTCCGGCGTGACGACTCGCCCGCGCGGGCGCAGGGACGGGTTCACTTTTCGCACCGTAACCAGGATCGGCATGGCGGCGTCTAACTTAAGCACGGTCGGTGAAACGACCTCCCACCCGCTTGCGACCCGCACTTCCCAGGGGTCTTTCACGTCCGGCGTTAGATCGGCACCGGGATCGTTTTCGCTGTTCCAGAGTCCTTCGGCATCGGTCTTCGGGGAATCATTCTCGTTCCTGCCGTCGCGCCAACCGGGATGGAAAACGCGAACTGGCAACCCCGCCATCGGTTTGTTATCCTCACCGACAATGCGCAACGTGACATTCACCGCCGGGGGCAGTTCGAACGGCGGAAGCGTATTTGTTTCGCCTTCCTTCGCCGTGACCGCTTTCGACGGGTTGAAATACGCGAACCCTTCGTTCTTGGAACCGATGTTGATCACGTTCTCGCCCGGTATTACCCGTATTCGATATGTCCCGTCGGCGGCAGTTTGCGTGGCATTCGACCAGTCGTTTGCGTAGATGGATACCGCGGACACCGGCTTGCCGCTTCCTTTCGCGATCACCGATCCCGCAATCAGTGCGCCGGGAGTGAGCACTATCGGCTTTTCCACCGGTGTCGTTTTCCCGGCGACGACGGCGATCCCCGCCGTGGCCGCGACTACCAGATCCTGTTTTTTGGCGTCCACCGTCACCGCGAAGGTTCCGGTGCCGAGTTGCCCTACCCGAAACGCGCCCGTCGCATCGGTCCTGGCAGAGCTGCCAGGCTCATGGATGCCGACTTCGGTCTGCCGGTCAGACCTGCCCGCCGTGACAACCACATCGGCGACCGGCTTCCCCGCCGCATCTGTTATACGCCCGGAAATTGTCCCACCCGGACGCGCGGGGATAACATTCCTTGCCGGTTCGGCTCCCGTCTTTATCGTCGCGATGAGATGAACGAAGCGAGGGTCGTCGAAAAAAATCTCACAGGAAACGACCTTTTCCGATATGCCGCGCAGCTCCCACTGCCCCATTGCATTCGTCTTCGCCGTGAATCGGTCTTTGAACGAGTCTATCGGTTGCAGGTATCCCCCCCCGTCCGTTCCCGTTCGTATACTTCCCAGCGAAATGGGTACCCCGGCGACCGGCTTACCCATGCCATCTGCCACCATTCCGCGCAGGACTTTTTCCGGCGACAGCGTGATACGGATCGGCGTACCCGGCTTGAAACCCAGCGAATCGAAACCATACCCCGGCGCATGGGCAAACAGGAAAACACCGTATCTCGTACGCATGCTGGTAGGGATCACATCGTCCGACGCGGTAAGAGAGAAATTCCCCGCCGCATCGGTCGTCACGGCAGGCACTGAAATCATCCGCGTACCATCGTACTCCTGCATCGTTACGGTCGCGCCGGAGATCGGCTTACCATCTGCCGTGACAACGGTCCCCGTCACAGTCGCCGCTTGCGCGGATGCACCCGCGAAAAAGGCACTCGATACGATCAACGCCGCACCGACTATCGCCGCCCGTGTTCTATAAGCCATATGTATATTCCCTCAAAACAGCACCGCAGGACAAAAAAGACCGATTACCTCGTAACAAGCACTTGCCACTTGTCAGGTGGAGTCGTTAGCGCACGGACGATCTCGCGCTTGCCGTCTGCCACCGCTTTCGGTGTCTGAAAGCTTTCCGCGATTTGCAACGCACGGGTTAGATCTACCCATGCCATCGCCGCGATTGCCGGACGAACCAGCCAGAATTCATTTTCCGTCTCCGGGTTCATCTCGCGGGTTTGATACATCGCCACTTCCAGCAAAAGACGGCACGCGTCCGGCATCTCGTCGCCCAACAGTAGTGCGATGCGGGCAGCGTTCTCGGTCGCATTTCCGTCAAATACCCCGATGCCGTCCGTCAGCGATTTTGCCAACGCGGTACGCATTTCCGCCACAATCGCGGGGTCCCCTGTCAGGCGAGCAACCTCGATGGCATCGGCGTACCGTTTGGCTTTCTCCCACTCCCTATCACCCTCAACGGCGTCCCGATACTGTTTTCGCCGAGCCGCCGGGTCTTTCACCGCACTTGCCGCCCAGAGCAAGGCTTGCCAGCGGGAGTTTTCCGGTGCTTGTCTCGCGATCCATGCCGCGCCATCCCCGTCGAACGGGGCGACGTTTTTTGCGAGCCGGGGATACGTATTTCTCTGATCATAGCCACTCTGGGCTTTGATCGTCCCGTCTGC
>JACMIS010000152.1 GCA_014381035.1 Armatimonadota bacterium | reverse complement strand
TTACGCTTCCCGTTTCAACGGGAACGTCACGCTCATTCATACGTTCCCGCCCGCCGCCCGGTACCAATCGCGGAAGGATCGTCACGGGATTCGGCAGTGGCGGTACAGACCATGACGGTAAGGATAGCGAAAGCAGGGGCAAGGCGAGAAGGCTCAGGACGGCGGACGACAGGACAAGGTGCCGTATCGCCGCCGAGGAGTGACGTAGCAAAAACATGGCTATGCCCGTCACCGCCAGTAGCACCAGGCTGCGAACCTGTATTCCCGCCATCCATGGCAGAAGAGGAAAGCCGAGTGTGTCTACAGTCTCCAGGTTCATGACGTTTCCTTTTCCTTCCGACTTTCCGCCGCCCGCGCCTGTGCGACGATCTCTGACAACTGGGAAAGTTCCTCATCCGAAAGATCTGTGTCCTCATCGGACAGGAAAGTCCGGGCGGCACCGGCGAGGCTACCGCCGAAGAAGGTATCCACGACTTGCTTCAGGGCGGAGCGAGCCGCTTCTTGACGGGGTTGGGTAGGCAGGTACACGAACTTCTTTCCTTCCAACTCATGACGGATATGCCCCTTTTCCGCGAGAACACTTAGCAGGGTACGGACGGCGGAATAACCCGGCGGCTCGGGCAGATGGGCATGAACCTCGGCTGCCGACGCTTTGCCCTGCTTATACAGGATGTCGAGAATCTCGCGCTCCCTGCGACTCAGACCGGAGCCGATCATCTTTGGCATAACGGCAATTTCCTTTCGCGATACGATAGACCTTTTATGCGTAAAGATTAGCACATGAGAGATGATATGTCAATAGATTTTGTCCAAAAGATACGCAGTTATTTTCGCGGTCGGATTTTTAGCATCCGTCTTTGTGCAGGCGGGACGGCGTTTCCGCCTGAAAATCTTCATCCGTTGGCGTGCCACGATACCGCAACGTCCCCTTGCTACTATTGAACGCGTTCATATATAATAAAATCATGAAAAAGATGCGAGTCGTCTTGGCTGGGGGAAGCGGGCAGGTCGGGACGATCCTGGCGAGGGCACTGGGCGAGGCGGGGCACCATGTCACGGTGCTGTCGCGGCAACCGGGACCGGCGGGGCAAAAAACCGTCGGGTGGGAAACGGTGCCGTGGGACGGACGCACGCTCGGCGGCGATTGGACGGCGGCGATTGACGGCGCGGACGCCGTGATCAATCTCGCCGGGCGCAGTGTGAACTGCCGCTACACGCCGGAAAATCAGGAAGCGATTTTGTCGTCGCGGGTAGACTCGACGCGGGTCGTCGGTGAGGCGATCGCACAGGCGAAGCACCCTCCCGCCGTCTGGTTACAGATGAGCACGGCGACGATTTATGCCCACCGATACGATGCCGCGAACGGCGAGTATTCCGGTGTCATCGGCGGGACAGAGCCAAACGTGCCGAATGTCTGGGCATTCAGTATCGAGGTGGCGAAGGCATGGGAAGAAGCACTGGATCATGCGCGGACACCACAAACCAGAAAGGTCGCCCTGCGCTCCGCGATGGTGATGTCGCCGGACAAGGGCGGTGTTTTTGACACCCTTCTGACATTGGTACGCTTCGGACTCGGAGGCACCTGTGGGAACGGCAAGCAGTACGTTTCCTGGATTCACGAAGCCGATTTCGTGAAAGCGATCCTGCACCTGCTTGCGCATAAAGACATCGGCGGCGCGGTCAATCTCGCCTCCCCCAATCCGCTCCCGAACGCGGCGTTTATGAAAGCGTTGCGCAACGCCTGGGGGATGCCTCTGGGGCTACCGGCGGCAGACTGGATGTTGGAGATAGGAGCGCGGGTGTTGAAAACGGAATCGGAGTTGATCCTGAAAAGTCGCCGTGTGGTGCCGACCCGCCTTCAGCAAAGCGGTTTCACGTTCGAATACGGCAATTGGGACGCGGCGGCGAAAGAGTTGTGCCAGCGGTGGCGTAGCGTTCGAGCCAAAAAATAGGGGCGCGCTAACCGCCCACCACGGGACCAATGAGAACGCCGGGAAAGCGTTCCTGATAGCGGTTCCAGACCGCGCTTGCCGGGCGACGAAGCGGGTCGGTCTCCCCTTCTCGCTCTTCATTCGCGGCATTGCGGGCGAGTTTCGCGCCGTGTGCGATGGCAAGAAAAAGCAGGATCACCAACCCGATGCCGAGCGAAGCGGTGGCGGATTGCCGGGCGATGTCGCCCCCTTCGCGAACTCCCCAGAACGCCCCCGCCCCGCAAACGATGCCGAGCGCGATCCACCCGAGACCGAACGATAATGATGCCCCGCCCTGCGCGGCGTAAGCGCGTGCTTCGGGACCGTCACAAAGGAGCAGAGTTCCCATCGCCTCATCCGACCCGATCCGCGGAACCGGAAAAACTGTTTCGCCCGTCGTTACTGTCGGTGCGGGGGCGTATAAGCCGCCCCAGACCGTCAGGGTCGCGCCATTCGGCACGAAAAACACCTCGGTGCGGGTGTCGCCTTCGTAAGCGGTGGCGAACCACGTATCGGATGGCACTTCGTTGTAAAAGCGGGCGACATGATACGGAATCCAGCGTGCCGGGGCGAGCGATTGCGGCAGTTCCCCGTCCTGAGCGGCGAGGATTAGCGCGGAGCCGGTCCCGTCGCCCGCCGACGAAAAGAGTTCGAGGTCGACCGCACTCGCCGTGTCACGCACCACGACCCAGCGCGGCGAGCCGAGCCGCTTTCCGCTCCCGGTCTCCGCGGTGTACCGCTGTGTTACCTCGCGCAGATACAGTCCTTTGATACGCCCGGTCTCCGAACGAACAAACTCGCCGGTCGCAGACCGGGCGGTGCCGTGCAATTTGACCGAGCCGGGTTCGGCGCGACGCGGGTCGACGGCAACCCTACGCAGCCGAGCCGCCAACCGGATCATCCCCCCCCCGACGTACAACAGGAGCACCGAAACGAGCGGACAGACCAGCGAAAGGATGACCGGTGTCGGGACCGTTCCAGCCGGGAGTATTTTTTGCCAGCCTGCCATGGGAAGCACGAACGCCATCGCCCCCAAGCCTCCGGCAGTCAGTGCGAAGAACGATTGACATAAAAGTCGTCTGGGATGGAACGGCAGACCCTGTGCGACGCCATAGGCGATCAGTGCCAGAAAGGTAAGCACACCGACCGCGAGTCCGCCGATAAGCGGGATATAACGGGCGGCATCGGGGGGAGCGACTTTTACCGGCATCGGTTTCGGGGTTGGGCTCGGAGAAGACACCGTCGAAATACGACTGGGGACCGGTTCCGGCGTCGGAATAGCAGACTTTGGGGTTTGCCTTCGACTCTGCTCCGCTCGCGCCTGCGCTGCTTTTACCCTCGCCGCTGCCGCCGCTGTTTTTCGCTGGATCGCATCGGCGACCGATGCGGGCAGGGTGATGTTGGAGCCATCGGTCGCGCCCCAGAGACCGCGTTGCGCGGTTCTCGCGTAGGCTTGGGCATCCTCCAGATCGGTTCGTTGCGCGGCGTACTCACTCGCCCAGGTCGCTAAACCGGCACGGGCGAGCATGAAATTAAGGCTCTCGCCACCGGTAGCGGGAAACACCTCGCCGTAGACGACGGAGCGTGACGCGGTACCGCGTACCTCCACACGCACTCTTGTATCCAGCACCAGACGCGACGTGTACCGTGTGACAGTTTCCCGCAACACACGCGGACCGGTCGGACACTCCACGCCGTGCAGTCGCACCGTGACCGTCCAGTCGTCGCCGACGCGTACGTCCATCGTGTCGCCTGCCGTAACGGCGACGACATGCCCGGTGAAAACATTATCCGCACCCTGTGCGTGAGCGGACGAAGCCAATGGGTATACGGACAGAAACGCCGTACCGGCGAAGACGGTGGTGACGAATAGCAGGATAAAAAACAGGCGCGAGGATGTCCGCATAGGATAAGTGCCGTCCCATTATACCGACAGTTCGTTTCCTTGCGAAGTATACTTTCACAGGATAACATATTCACATATATAAAATTGTTCGTATGTAAAGGTTTAAGAGCGTTGCCAAAAGACGGAAAAGAAAGCAAGACGAAACGGCGCGACGACAGTGACGGACCGCAGCCGCAACCGCCGTGGGATGCAGAGCAGTTCGCGCTGGACGCCGAGCGGTTCAAGGCACTCGGCGACCCGACGCGTCTTGCCGTGATCGGTTTTCTGCTCGCCTGGGAAGCGACGCCGAAAATCGAGGATGAGACGACGCTCGATGGTGCCACGGTATCGGAGATAGCCTGCGCTTTGACGGGGAAAAGTGGCAAGGAGCCATCCACGCTTTCGCACCACTTGAAAGAGTTGCGGCACGCCGGACTGGTAGCCATGACTCGATATGGCAAAAATCTGTGTTACCGAGCAGAGCGAGACGCGATTTCCACGCTCTGCGAACGATTAGACTGTGTCAGAAACAACGGTGAGGAGACGGCGACGGAAGCCGATATAGCGGAACAATTATGACAGCAACGATAGAACGACCTGCACCAATAGCCGCAGGAATACTGACCCGGCAACGATTAGATTGCGGCATTGACGCCCTTCGCGGCGACCTGGTCCATATGATGGATGCCGCCAGCTGGATGCTCAAGGATGCGATGACGGCATTGCAAACCGGCGATACCACTCTTGCGGAGTCGGTCATCGAACGCGATTCCGAAGTGGACGAACTGGACCGCTGTATCGAGACGCGGGCGATCTGCCTGGTTGCGACACAGCGACCGGTCGCATATGACCTGCGCTTCGTCAGCACCGCGCTTAAGGTGACAACCGACATCGAGCGTATCGGGGATCATGCGGTCAATATTGCACGCGTCGTGATTCGCTTGACCAAATGCCCGACGCCAACCCCGATATTGCTCGAAATCGAGCGGATGAGTTCCCTATCGGTGCAACTGTTGCAAATAACGGCGGAAGCATTCGCCAACGACGACTCGGTGACGGCACAAACCGTGATCGAGCGGGACGACGAACTGGATATTCTATATCGCGAAGCGCAGACTGAACTGCGTTATCGCATGATCGAGGAACCGTCCCAAAGCGTTGCCGCATCGCACCTTCTTTTCGTCGCGCACTATCTGGAGCGCGTCGGCGACCACTGCGCCAACGCCGCCGAACGTCTTGACTTTCTGGTCACCGGACGAGTCGCGCATGGTTAGGTTGCAGGGTGATTAGGTTATTGGGTAGATGCCCTGATACCCAACAACCCGACAAGGTATAATCGGCACATGCCGCAATCGTTCTCGCTTCCTACGGACGCCCTCGTTTTTGCACTGTGTGCGGCGGGGGCGTTTGCGGCACTGGATCTTTCGCAGAAATGGACCGCCCGGTATGCGGTTTCCGCTCCGGAGCCATTTCTCGCGCTTCGCTTCCTCGGGGGTGCGTTGCTGTCGCCGCTTCTGTTACTATTGCCAGGAACGACTGTCCCCCGGTTCGATGCAAATGCGGGATGGATACTTCTGACGCTGGTGTTCGTCAACCTGCTCGGGAATGTCCTGTATCTGCGAAGCGTCTACCGGGCAGATATTTCCGTGGTCGGTTCGCTCTGGCCCCTGAAAAATCTCTACCTTCCATTTTTGGCGTTCGCGATCACCCGTGAAACATTCGCCGCGCATGTGTACCTCTGGCTCCTCGTGGCGACACTCGGCGCACTCGGTATCGCATACAACAAAAAACTGCGCTGGCAAGCCTTAGGGGAGCGTCCGGTCGCCATGATGGCGGGTGTCATTGTTCCCGTGTTCGCGGTGTCGGACCTTCTGTTTGGCGCGGCGGCGGGCAGTATCGGGGCGCGATGGACCACGGTCTTCGTGTCGTGGGGTATTGCGGCGGTCGGTCTGCCGTTCCTGCTCCGGATCCGCGACAGCCGCGTCGAATTCGGTAAAGCACTCAGCCACTGGCGCGGTCGGC
Organism: Armatimonadota bacterium; assembly: GCA_014381035.1. Next base: position 1,026 of record JACMIS010000152.1, on the reverse strand, counting down.
TCGGCGCGACCCTGACCGGGGTCTTTCTCGTCATCGGGGTCTACTGCATCGGGGAAGCCTTCAAGCGTTCGCAAGGCGTCGTCCTCGTCAACGTCTTCGCCATGCTCTCGGGTCTCTTCCTGCTTGCGGTAAACGCCGCCCTCCCCGGACGCCTCGACGGCGAAGAAGGACGCCTCACCTACGCTGTCCGCTTCGCAGGCGCAATCCTCCTCGTCGGTGCCGCCTCCGCGTTACTCTACGCAGGAAGGTGACCGAACAAAGATGTAGCAATTCACGGAGCGGATGCATAATGGCGTTCCCGGTGGCGAGTCCGCCCGCCGGAACCCAGCCTTTGTCGTCCACATAGAAGGGATGTTGGCGCGTTGTTTCAGAATCTCGGACGTTGAATGACCGAGTCTTATCCGACCGTGGTCAACTCGCGTTCTGCCTCTGCTTCCTGCCCGGTTTCGCTCTCGTCCGCATGCCAGAGACGACGCGCTTCCCAGGTGCCGACGATCTCGCGCGCGCGGCTACGGCGACTCTCGCCGAGCGTGATTTTCCAGTGTCCCGTGATGACACGCCCATCCTCGGAAAGCGTTCCGACGTAGTTCGCCGGAAATAGCCCCGGTGCGGGCGGGTTCGGTACCTTGACGAAGCGGACAAAATTCCCCTGCTGAACGCCGTGCGAGACGACTGCCGAACCGCTCCCACCTTCGTCATCAAGAATGGAGCCGCCAAACCGTTCGCCGTTGCCCTCGGCATCCGTCAGGCGAGCGAACGATGCCTCGAAACGAACGGGGGTACGGGTGCGGCTTTCAAAATAATATGCCCCCAACCACCCCCCGGCAACGCTATGTGAAGATTCACTACTCATTTTTTCTTTTTCTTTTTTTTTTGTCCTTCGCGGACGGCGCCAACACTTTGTTGGATCAGTCTCACCTGCGGTGCTGTATTAATGCTTCGTGCTTCTGGTTCGGTCCTTTCCCGCGAGTTCACCGCTTCCGGTTTCGACATTTCTTGTTGAAACCGGAAGCGGTGAACTCGCGG
>JACMIS010000151.1 GCA_014381035.1 Armatimonadota bacterium | reverse complement strand
TGGCGCAGCACGGAGCCGAACGGGGTGCATATACCTAGTGGCGGCGGCGGTCCGGCAACGATGATTCTGACCAACGACGGTGACGCGACACTGACGGTGCGAATGGTGGCGACGCAACGGTCGTGGCTTCATGTCCGCCCGACGGAGTTACCGATCCGCCTTCCCGCCGGTTCCTCGGCACCGGTGGATTTTTCGGTTTCGGCGATACGTCTTTCGCCCGGCGAGTATCGTAGCGAGGTGTATCTATCGGCGAGCGCGGGCGGGAAGAACGCCGAGGATCTGCGCAGCGGGTGGTTCAAGCACACGGCGGAACTACGTATCGTAGTAGAAGGGGCGGCGTACAAAAGAGGCGAGAAGCCACCGTACCCCGCGAACGCACCGAGGATTCCCGCGCCTCCGGGTTGTGGACTATTATTTCTCTTAGGCGCGAGTGGTCTCGCGTCCGGCATATTCTGGGGTCTCCGACTGATAATCACGTGAAAAACCGTCTTTTAACCACATTTATCGTTATCGCCGCACTCGGTGGTTTACTTGCGCCACGTATCACGCTGGCGCAGGACACGCCTTCGGTGGACGCGACGTTACCGTCCGACGCGGAACTCGGCGAATCGGCGACGGCGGTCAAAAGTCTGCGCTCCGTATCGCCGAAAACATTGGTATTCGTGTTCGATGTTTCCGGCTCGATGCGCGGCGAACTGCTCCGCCGTGCCCGTGAAGCGACGATCACCGTATTGCGCGAAGGGACGCAATCTGGCGACCGTGTGGTTCTGTACACATTCGGTGCGGGCTACGATCAGGTTTTCGATAAGACACTCAAAAGCGAGGCAGAAAAACGCGAGTTGATCGCGCTGGTGCCGACAAAACCCGGTGACGGCGCGGGCACAAATATCCGCAAGCCCCACCACGACGCACTCAAACTTTTGGAGGCAAACCTGCCGAATCCGGGCGCAGTGATCTTGCTCACGGACTCGTTCAACGATGAGCCGAAGCGCGACGACGCGGCGTACCCGACGTATTTGCAATATTACGTTCCCGGGGGACGTCTGGCGAAGCATCCCGATACACCAGAAAACCGCGACTACGAACGACTCCTACGCCTGATGACCGATTCGCAGAAAGTGCAGATTTTCGGGATCGGCGTTCAGATTGACAAAAGCGGTCGCCCCGTCGAACGCTTACCGCAAGTGGAACAAACGCCGGCACCTGCAACCGTTGGGGGCGATCAAACGTCTACATCAGTGGCGACGGTCGGCGGCGACAAAAAAAGCGGTTTTCCGCTGGAATGGCTGATCGGGGGCGGGTTACTCGCTCTCGCGCTTATCGCGGGGCTAGTGATGTTTATGCGTGGCTCGAAGCCGGTGCCGCTCCGCATCAAGGGCGGTCCGGGCGGATTGAAAGATTTCGAGATCGTCGCCGGGCAGAATGTTTACATCGGCGGCGCGAACGCGCATGCGTTCGACGCCTATGCCCTGCCGGGGACCGCAAACCCGGTGGCGACGTTGCGCGGTGCGAGCGGCGGACGATTCACCCTCGCTCCCATGACGCAGGAAGGCGGGGCGTCCGCGGTGAAGGTGATACTGAACGGTTTGCCGCTGGAAAAAGAGTCGCCGCTCACATTTGGGGATGAAGTTCGCATTTCCGTACCGGAAGCCTCCGGTGCGATGAAGGAGTACCGGTTAATTTTCGATGATCCGACCAAAAGTTTTTAACGTTTTTCTTTTCGCGCTTGTCGCATGGCTTTCCTGTGGGGCAGTGTTCGCCGCAGAGCCGACTCTGGAAACAAAAAGTGGAGACCCACTACCGGTCTCCGTTAAGCAAAACGACCCAGAGACCTTTACGCTGGTTTTTAAAGATGCCGACGGCGACCGCATTAAAAGCGCACTGATGAAGCTCAAAACGCCGAGCGGCGAATCCCAGATCAACGGCACAAACGTCAGCAATGACACCACGAGTGGCGTGGATGTCACGTGGAGTGCAAAGATGAGCGAACCCGGCACCTACACCGCGACGTTTATCGTCTCTAGCACCGACGGCGAAGTCTTGTATCCGGCACAGGGGCAAGACCCGTACCGCTTCACCGTGGAGAACCTGCCGATCAAATGGGGCATCTTCGCGGGCGGGACAGTCGTCAGTCTTCTCTTCCTGCCTTACCTGACCTATGTCCTGTTCCGCTCGATGAACCAGCGCGGCGATCCGTCCGGCGCGGCGCGGGGAGCGTTACTGCTCGGGATTCTGCTATCCGCCGCCCTGTTTATCTTTCTGTTCGCCGGTCCGTATGGTCCGCTCGCGTTCGGTATTGGTATCATCGCCGCGCTTGCTGGCATCGTCATGGTGCTTACTCAAAAGCGACGATAGGACGCTACTAATGGAGCTACGACCGGCAGATTTAGGCAACGCTTTTGCAACATCGGTCGTAGCTCGCCGGGCAGAGGGAAAGTTCGAACATGCCATTGCATGGCTGTTCCGCCTGTTCTACCGAGGGCAAACCGGGTTATCGGTAAAGTCGGTAGACTCCATCTTGCGTCAAATCACCGCCTCAGTTCCCCTTAGCCGCACCTTCTTATTTTTTGCCTGCTGGGTGGCTGGCAACATAACGGTTCAAATCCCACGCATATTTCAGTACCGCGATTACATCCAGCAAAGCGGTAATTATGGATTCGTAGTCGAGAAAATGTTCTGGCAATTCGCCATAAGCGGAATAATATTGCTGGCTTTCACGACCGCAACTTTCGGGCAAGTATTACGAAAAAAGTTCGTCGCCCCGCTGGATTATCAAGAAGCGTATAGCTTTTATCAAGCGCAGACCGCGCCGACTTCCCGCGCCTATGCCCATCTTGTCTGCGACATCATTCAGTCACAGCATATTACTCCCGCCGCCATTGCGGCTTTGCGGGATGCAATATGTTCGCTTGGTGAGGCGGCGAATGCAATTTCCGCCACCCAAATTCCGCAAGCCAATGTTCAATCGCTCCGATACAACGCTTTATTGGCACGGGAACGCGCTTCATCGGAAACGGATTTGGTGATCAAAGCCGCTCTGATCCAGGAAGCCGACGCACACGAAGCAGCCGCCGATGCCGCCAAACAGAATGCTCTGACGGCAAAGCGTATTGATGCTTTGAAAGACACACTCGTCGCGCAAATGGAAGCGTTGCGTCTCACGTTGCCCGCCTTTCAGATGAACAATACGGGAATTCCCCATCTACTATCTCTTTCGGAAAGGATTGGTGCTGTTGCCGCTCAGGCGAGTGCCATCACATCGGCTCACGCGGAGCTGAACGGCACGGCAGGATATGATAGGGTGGCGAAACCGATCTTACAACCAGTGGGCACCAGGCAATAGGGGAAATCGTAAATCATGGAACTGCGACCGGCGGATTTAGGCGGCGGACTCGCCGTGGAAGTGATC
>JACMIS010000150.1 GCA_014381035.1 Armatimonadota bacterium | reverse complement strand
CGGTCCACACATCCCGACATCGGTGATATATGCCGTCCCTTCGGACAATACGCGCTCATCCGCCGTCGGAACGTGCGTATGTGTTCCGACGACCACCGACGCTCGACCGTTACAATGGTAACCAAACGCGACCTTCTCCGAGGTCGTTTCGGCGTGGAAATCTATGAACAATACGTTCGTTTTCCCCCCGAAAGTTGCCAGAAACTCATCGGCGGCGCGGAACGGGTCATCGAGTGGTTCCATGAACACCCGCCCGACGATGTTCGCCACCCCGACCAGAACCCCGGCTTTGGTGCGAAACAATCCGCCGCCCCGCCCCGGTGCTCCCGGCGGATAGTTCATCGGGCGCAGAACACGCGGTTCATCCGCGATCACCTGCACGCCGTCATCTTTCGCCCAGGTGTGATTGCCCATAGTAACGACATCAATGCCGCTCGTCAAGAGGCAGTGTGCCATTCCCGGTGTAATACCCCACCCACCCGCGATATTTTCCGCGTTGGCGATGACCATATCGGGAGTAAATTCGTCGCGCAACCCCGGCAGGGTAGCAAGCACCGCGTCCCTCCCCGGCTTGCCGACGATGTCTCCGAAAAACAGAATTTTCATTGGTTAGGTGGTTAGGTAGTCGGGTAATTGAGAGGTTGGATGGTTAGGGACCGAATACGAAATATTGTCTTCGTCTCCTCCTAACCACCTAGCTACCCAATTACCCGACCACCTAACCACCTACTCCCTTCTTCAATTACTTCGCGTACTCAACAGAGCGGGTTTCGCGGATCACGGTCACTTTGATTTGACCGGGATACTGCGATGCCATCTCTTCCTCGATTTTCTTTGCGGCGTCACGGGCGAGTTGCATCGCCGCCAGATCATCCACTTCGCCCGGTCGCACCATCAAGCGGATTTCGCGTCCCGCCTGTACGGCGTAGGTTTTCTCCACGCCGGGGAACGCGTCGCCGATGGTTTCCAGTTTTTGCAACCGTTTCACGTAGTTTTCCAGCATTTCGCGACGCGCCCCCGGTCTTGCGGCAGAAATCGCGTCCGCTATCTGTACCAGGACCGCCTCGACCGTTTCCGGCTCGATGTCGTTATGGTGCGCCCCCGCCGCGTGTGCCGCTTCCGCCGGTTCGCCATAGCGGAGCATGGTGTCGCGCGAAATCAGCGCGTGCGGTTGATCGTTCTCGTAATCCACCTTCCCCAGATCATGAAGCAGTCCGGCGCGGCGTGCTATTTCCACGTTCGCGCCTAATTCCGACGCCATCGAAACACACAGGTTCGATACCTCGATACTGTGTGTAAGGATGTTCTGCCCATAACTGGTCCGGTAACGCATCCGCCCGACGAGACGGATCAGTTCCGGGTGCATTCCGGAAACACCGCTTTCCAGCACCGCCCGTTCCCCCGCCTCGCGCATCTTCTCCTCGACCTCGACCTGCGCTTTTTCGACCACTTCCTCGATACGACCCGGATGAATCCGTCCGTCCATCACCAGCGACGACAACGCCAATCGTGCGATCTCGCGCCGCACCGGGTCGAAGCAGGAAACGACCACCGCCTCAGGGGTATCGTCAATGATGACATCCACACCGGTGAGCGTCTCGAACGCCCGAATGTTGCGCCCTTCGCGCCCGATGATGCGCCCCTTGAGGTCGTCGGACGGCAGGGGGACGACGGAAACCGTGGTTTCCGTCGTCTGCTCCACCGCGCACCGCTGTACCGCCAGAGTGACGATGTTTCGCGCCCGGCGCTCGCCCTCTTCCTTCGCCTTCTCCTCGATGTCGCGGATGAGACGTGCCGCCTCCATGCGCGTTTCGTCCTCCACGGCATGCAGGACCTGTGCTTTCGCCTCGTCGCTGTTCAGTCCGGCGACGCGTTCCAACTCCGCCCGCTGACGGCCGAGCAGGTTTTGCAGTTCGGTCCGCAGGCGATCGGCTTCGGTTTCTTTTTCGCCCAGAGCCTGTTCTTTTTTTTCCAGGTTCTCAACCCGCCGGTCCAGAGTCTCCTCTTTTTGCGCCAGTCTGCGCTCCAGCCGTCCGATTTCCGCACGCTTGTCGCGGTTGTCACGTTCCAACTCGGCGCGGAGGCGATATGTTTCCTCCTTCGCCGCGACAATTGTTTCTTTTCGTCGGGCCTCGATATTTTGGTCCGCTTCGTCTTTTTGTTTCTTTAAGTCGGCTTCCGTCTGCTTGAGTTCGCGTTCGCGAGGCTCCAGACGGAAGCGCACAAATCCCACAATCACGGCAGAGGCGACCACGGCGGTCACCAGGGCGTCCACGGCAAAATTATTAATATCTATAGTTCCCCCTCACCTCCAGACTTGTTATAGTACTAACAAGCGTCCGGCGGATCGGCGGAGCGTTTCATGTACTGGGCAATGGGCGTCGCCGACCCTCTCCTCAGCCGTACGCGCCCGGTTACAGTATACGCCTTTTAGCGGCGTTTATCCTGCGCTTTTTCGCGCCGATAACGCCACGCCAGAAGGCAGAGCGGCAGTGCCGCGCACGCGAGCAATCCCGCCCCCGGTTCCGGAACCACGACGGCGATCTCGGCGCGCGCGATACCCTGCCGTCCGTCTGCCAGCCCGTAATTGAACACGAACTGGTTCGCTTCATTCAAAGCGAAATTCGAGCCGAATATCTCGATCGTGCTGCCATCGAACTCTTCCCCGAAGCTGAGCACCCGCGTGGTAGTCGCTCCGTCGCTTGCGAACAATCCGGCATCAACCACCGTGCCCGTTGCATCCTCGATCGAGGCGGAAAACAGCGTCAAGCCGTTGTTGTTCGTGACCGCGACGCGGTCGAAACTGCTCCAGAATCCGCCGAATCCCGTGGCTTGATTCTCGCCAACGAGGCGCGTGAGAGATTCTGCCTGGGTGTCCCAGCGGAACAGCGCGTTCGGCGAGGCGGCATTGCTCGTGGTGGCGGAGAACGAGGCAAAGCGACTGGTCCCGGATATGTACCCGTTATTGGTGCCGAGCAAGGAGAATGTCCCCCCGCCGGGAGCCGCCCCCCCTACCTCCGCGATGACATCGGTGAACCCGGACGCGGTAAT
>JACMIS010000149.1 GCA_014381035.1 Armatimonadota bacterium | reverse complement strand
TGCCCTACGTTTTTGACCGGCTTCGCACCGAAGCCACCGCGCTTATCGCCGCCACCGGACTCGTCGCGCCGGAGTCGATCCTGCTCGCCGAACCGAAGGCGAACGTCCCCGCCGACCTCGCGTTCCCCGTGTTCGCGTCCGCGAAAGTCGCCGGAACGAACCCGAATGATTTCGCCAAACGTCTCGCCGAATCCGCTTCCCTGCCTGCCGACTCACTGTTCGCCCGCGTCGAACCGGCGGGCGGGTTCGTCAACTTTTCCGTGCGCCCCGACGTTTTCGCGTCCGCCGTACTCGCCGATATTAAGTCGCGGGGTGACGCTTACGGCGAGGATAAGAGCGTTGGCAAGGGCGACACCGTTATCGTCGAATACTCGTCGCCGAACATCGCCAAAAAACTGCACGTCGGCAGCCTGCGCACCACGGTCATCGGGCACTCGCTGTACCTCATCCTCAAATCGTTGGGCTACAAGGTGATCGGCGACAACCATCTCGGCGATTGGGGCACCCAGTTCGGCTACATCTTAGCCGCCATCCACGAGCGCGGGTTGACGCCGTGGGACGACCCCGACCCCGTCCCCGCACTGATGAAAATCTACTCCGATTACAACAACGAGGCGATAGACAACCCGTCCATCAAGGACAACGCCCGCGCCTGGTTCTTGAAGTTGGAAGAAGGCGACTCGTGGGCTCGGGAAACCTGGCAACGGATCATCACTTTGTCTCTCGTTGAGTTCGATAAAACCTACTCGCGACTCAACATTCGGTTCGACACGCAGGTCGGGGAAAGTTTCTTCGAGCCGGTGCTGGATCAGGTGATCCAAGAAGCCCTCGACAAAGGCGTCGCGACCTTCGAGCCGGGCGGACCCGTCGCCGTGGACTTCGAAGACAAACTGCCGTCGTGCCTGCTCCGCAAAACGGACGGCGGCACGCTCTACCAGACGCGGGACCTGGCGACTTTGTTATATCGGTGGAAGGAATACCAGCCGGTGCGCAACATTTATGTCGTCGGCGCGGAACAGCGGTTGCACTTCCAGCAGGTTTTCGAGATCGCGCGGCGCATGGGCTATACGGAAATCGCGGACCGCTCGGTGCATATCCCGTTCGGGATGGTGACCAAGGCGGACGGTGAGCGGTTCCGCACCCGCAAGGGCGAAGTAATTTTCGCCGACGAGATTCTGGACGAGGCGGCGGTACGGGCGGAAGCCGTGATGCGCCAGCAGATTAGCGATGGCAAAAGTGAAGTGGCGGAAGAGAACATCGGTCCGATCAGCGAGTTGCTCGGGATCGGGGCGGTGATCTATTCCGACTTGTACCAGGGACCCGACCGCAATATTCAGTTCGACTGGGATAAGATGCTCGCGCTCAACGGGAACACGGCGACGTACAACCAGTATATGCACGCTCGCTGTAAAAGCATCCTGCGTAAAGCACCGGACGGGTTGCCGACCGCCGACCCGCGAATCCTGACCGCGCCGGAGGAACAGGTCGTTTTGAAACACCTCGCCCGGTTTCCGCAAGCCGTGCGCGATGCCGGGGAGAAGTTCCTGCCCGCGACGGTCGCCGAATGGACGTACACGCTCGCCAAGGAGTTTTCGCGGTTCTACGACAAATGCCCGGTGCTGAAGGCGGAAACCGACGAACTGAAAGCGGCACGTCTCGCGCTCGTCGCTGCATCGGCGCAGGGGTTGAAGAACGGTCTCGCATTGCTCGGGATCGGAGTGCCGGAGCGCATGTAGCGGGTATAACAATCGCACCATGCGAACACATTCCTATCCGCTTACCGCCACTGCTTTCGCACTCGTTGTTCTGGCCACGCTTTTCGGTGTGCGTAGTGCTCTGTCGCGCCAGAGCGGGGCGGCGAAAACGCAATCCGTTTCGACGGTGGGCGGCGTGCTTTCTATTACGCAAAGCGGACCGGCCGGTCTCGCCGCCGACGGGCAGGTGTACACGGTCCGCCTCGACGGAGAAACCATCGCTACTCACAAAGATGTGGCGAGCGTCCGTCTGTACTCCTATAACTCGCGATACGAGATGGGAGACACCGTCGTTCTTAGTGTGGCGATGGGCGGAAACGCTTGCCCTGCGTTGTTCCGCGTGGTTCACGTAAAATCGGCGACGAAATATTACATTACGGAGGAGTTTGGCGATTGCTCCGAGGAACCGACAGTTCGCGCCGAGCGTGAACGATTGGAGGTGGTGTTCCCTGGCTATTACCGGCTCAGTCAGTTGCAGGAACCGGGTTTCCGCAAGCCGTCGCCGACTACCTTCGTCTACCGTGATGCGGGCAAAATCACCGAGCTGCGCCCTGCAAAGAAAAAGTAAGCACTAATCCTCCGCCTGCCACTCCCGCATCAAGTCGTGCTCGACCCCTAAGTTTTGCAGGACGCGGGCGACCACGGTATCTACCAGGTCCTCGACTGTCTTCGGCTGATGGTAGAACGCGGGCACGGCGGGAAGAATCGTCGCGCCCGCTTCGGCTAACTGGGTCATGTTGCGCAGATGAATCAGGTTCCACGGGGTTTCGCGCACGACCAGGATCAGTTTGCGCCCTTCTTTGAGACACACATCGGCGGCACGGGTGGCTAAATCATCGCTGATGCCGTTCGCGATACGTCCCGCCGTCCCCATAGAGCAGGGGATGACCACCATTCCTGCGTGCCGGAACGACCCCGAGGCGGGCGGAGTAAAAAAGTCACCGGGACGGCAGAACCGGATCTGCGGTGCGTCGAAGCCGACTAAATCGCTTCCCAGAGGCGGCTCGGACATTCGAATATCCATCTCGGTCAGAAGTACCGCCGCCGCGTTGCGCGACATGGTGACATAAACCTCGTCGTAATGCTTCACGGCTTGCCGGAGGAACCGGACGGCATAGATCGCCCCACTCGCCCCGCCCAATGCCACCACCAATCGCTTGCTACCATCGGTCATTTTTGGATTCAACTACAAAGGACACAGAGGTTTTTAAGGTGTTTCGCGCGGTTCGTTAGCGAGAACGCGGTACTGGCTTGGCAAACCCTAACCCTCCAAAACCTTTGTGTCCTTTGTGGTTAAGCAGTCTCCTTCCGCAGGGATAGGGCGGCTTCTAAGACGAGCGAGGCGGGCGGAAATAGCAGGGCTTGTGCTTCGGAAACAGGGACGATGCGGCGGCCGATGACGCCGTTCGGGGCGGGGTCTATGCACGCTTCGTCGGACAGGGAGGCTACTTCCGCGACGACCCAGAGCAGATAGGAAGGATGGACGCGGTGAATTCGACCAGGAACGCGGTTCAGGAACTCGATGCGGGTCGCCGCGATCGGGGTCGGGTCCGGGAGCAGGATGGCACGCGCTTCCTCCCACACCTCGCGCTTTAGCGCGGCATCCGGCGTTTCAGCACCCTCTAAACGACCGCCGGGGAACGTAAACGAACCGTCCTTGTTTTGAACGAGAAGCAGGTGATCTGCGTCGCCTCCATTCCGGACGAAACCGACAGCATGGATCGAACGGACACGCTCCGGAGATTCGGCCAGCGAGGGGACGCCGGTGACGAGACGGACACGCTGTGCTTCCCCCCACGTCGTTTCGCACACGTGCCACGCGCCAGCGGGAAGACTGGTGCCGCGTCGTTCCCTTTCTCGCCGTAGTGTCGCCATAATGTTCTATTCTACCGCGTCGGCGTAGGGAAACAAAAACACGGCTCGAAAACCGACAACTGCGGAGCATGATACATTAAGTATGGAATCTGCCTATGCCGACCGAGATTTTTGGAAGTGTGGAAGTATGGAGTCGCGTTCTATGGCACTGGCTGGAAGTCATAGACGCCGGACCGCTCCTGACACGTAACGAGTCCGCGTTCTCATCGTTGTTTGGAATGGGGGAAGCAGACGCCGGGTTTGTCCCGCTGGCGGCGCGGCGCGGATTGCCTTCCGATGCATCCCCTGCGGTGAAACGATGGAGCGAACCGCACCAATCGGACGATTATCCCGAGGGTTTTTTTGGACACACATACGTTACCTGCGCGGAACTCGCCTCCGCCGATTGGAGCGAACAACGCACCGACCCGCACATCCATTGCTACGGTCGCTCCGAAGCCACTGGCGAGTGGATAAAAGTCGGCATGTATCGCCCGGAACCGCCGCACGACGCACGACCGGGCGCGGTCTGGATGGAAGAGGGGGTGCAGTGTCGCGTTCGTTCCGTCACCCGCGAGGAGACGTTGGGCAGTGATTTCCGTCTCGTTTATGATTTAATGATTCGCCTCGCGCAACGTTACGGGGATGAGCATGTACGCCTTGTGGTCTGGTTTCAGGAGGCGTGGCAAAACCGGTAGCGAAAGGGTGACAGAAACCGCCGCGGTTGCGTATAATAAAGGGGGCTACGAAAGGTTTTCGATGCCTCGACAAAGGGAACAACAAAGATGTTGAGTAATACGATTGATTATCATGTGTTTGGGGGACCGATGCCAGTCCCTACGGACCGTATAGAAGCGATAGGGCGTACGCTGATGATCCGCGCCTGTGGTCCTCTCGATGGCGACAGCACACTGTGCCGCACACCACCCGCCGATATTGCCCACCGCGCCCACCGCGAGCATTCCCGTGTGGTCGTTTTAGATGCCTACCCGACCGAGTACGCCGACAGCGACGGCTTACGCTGGGTACTTGCCCTGAGATCTGCGTTGGCGACCGAGGGCGTCCCGTTTCACGTTGTCAGTCGTCCTCAGAGCCGCGTCCGTCGTAATCTCGACCTTCTATGCGCTGATCTATCCCTTTATGAGACGGTCCAAGACGCGCTCCGCCCCGCAGGGTAGTTTTTATCGGTTGGGAAGTCCTGTATAATGAAGCCGGAACAATACCCGCGATTCGCGGCATGTGAAGGCAAGCGAGTGAAGCATGGCGGTGCAAGCAACTCCGATTCAAACAACTTTAGAGGCGCAACTGCGCAAGATTTCCCTCTTCGCCGGTCTGGATGACGAATCGTTGCGACTATTGACTACACGATTTCGCAGACGTAAATTCGGCGCGGGTGAGGCTCTTTTCCACGAAGGTGATCCGGGGCAGACCCTGTATATTGTTCTGACTGGCTCGGTCCTGATCCAGCGCGTAACGAAAGATATGGAGACGGTGCATATCGCGCAACGGAATGCGGGCGAGCATTTCGGCGAACTCGCGCTCTTCGATGATCTGCCCCGGTCCGCCGACGCGGAAACCGGGTCCGCCTGCGAACTTCTCCTGCTCGACCGGCGTGATCTGATGCAGTTCCTGGAATCGCATCCGCCCATCGCCTGGAACATTATCCGGACGTTGTCGGCGCGTATCCGCGAAAGTTCCGAGCAAGCCGTTCGCTCCACCTCGCTGGATGTTTTGGGGCGTCTCGCCGCGTTCCTGTACGATCAGTGCGCTTCGATCACGCCCGATGCGGCGAAAGCCTACACCCTTCCGAAAATGACAAACGAACAGATCGCCCTGCGCATCAACACCAGTCGTGAATCGGTCAACCGCCGCTTGTCCCGACTGAAAGCGATGCGCGTGATCGCTCGCGACGGTCGCACCATCGTGGTGACGAATTTGTCAAAACTGCGTTCGCTTTGTAGTGTCGCGCTTCCGTAAGCACCCGCTACTGTGCCATCGCGGCGAGTGGTACCCGCTCCTTCGCCTGTTGATGAAGACGTTTCGCTTCCGCGACAAAAGCGTCCAAGTTCCCCTCGGCGACGGTCTCCCGTGAAATGATC
>JACMIS010000148.1 GCA_014381035.1 Armatimonadota bacterium | reverse complement strand
GCGTTGCCGTCGAAGAAGTCCTTGCTTTGCGCGATCAGGGTTTCATGCCTGGTGCCGGAGTAGAAAAAGCCGCCATCCGTCGCGTCCCAGAACGTTTCCAGGAGCGTATCGGTCAGGGAACGCGCTTCGTCCGCCCATCCGGTTTCGCCCGTCGCATCGGCGAGGTCAAGCAACCCGTCCGCCAGAAACGCGTAATCGTCCAGATACGCCGCGATTGCCGCCTCGCCTTTTGCATATCGGCGCAAAAGTTCACCCTTCGGCTTAAGGGTTGTCAGGGCGCATTGTGCGGCACGTCTCGCGGCGGCGAGGTACCGCTCTTCCCCGAGCGATTTCCCGGCGAATGCCAGCGCACCGATCAGTATTCCATTCCACGCAGTGATGATCTTGTCGTCTTTGCCCGGCGGCACCCGCTCATAGCGACGGGCGAGCAGGGTTTCTCGCGCCCGCAACATCTCCCCGGAAAGTTCAGCAGGTAACGGAAGTGGTTTTGCCCCGATAGATAAATGGGGGATGTTTGCGCCGGTACGGTGCCCTGTCGCCTCTTCGCGGAAGTTGCCCGCCACATCGAACTGATAGGTCTGTGCGAACGCTTCGCCGAACGGGTACCCCAGAATCTCATGTACTTCGGCGGTTGTCCAAACGTAGTATTTACCCTCGACACCCTCGCTGTCGGCGTCCAGTGCGGCTTCAAAACCACCCGTCCCCGAATGAAGCAGGTCCCGTAGACACCAATCCGCCGTCTCCCGAGCGATTCGGGCATAGGCGGGATTGTCCAGGAGCTCGCCTGCCTCCGCATATACCCGTAGAAGAAGTGCGTTGTCGTAGAGCATCTTCTCGAAGTGCGGTAGCAGCCAAATAGCGTCGGTCGCATAGCGGTGGAACCCGCCCCCGACATGATCGTAAATCCCCCCGAGTGCCATCTTATCGAGTGTCGCCGTCAGCAGCGGGACCGCGTCATCGTCACCGTCGCGCACGGCGCACAAAAGAAGTCGTAGGGCATGATGCGGCGGGAACTTCGGCGCGGAACCGAAGCCGCCGTTCGCCGCGTCGAAGCGTTCCGCAAGTTCCGCGACCGCTCCGGCAAGTAACTCACCCGAATGGATCGCGCCGGTGTGCGGCAGGGGCTTTTGGCGCGTCGCCGCACCGAGATCGTTCATGATACTGGCGGCAACTTCCTCGATCTCGTCGCGCCGGTTGTGAAACGCCTCGCCCAGTTGCGTGACCAGCGACGGAAACGCGATCCGCCCGTGTCTGCCTTCCGGCGGGAAATACGTCCCCCCGTAAAACGGGCGACCATCCGGCAAAAGAAACACCGACAGAGGCCAGCCACCCGAACCGGTCATGCGCTGAACGGCGGTCATGTAAATCTCATCCACGTCCGGGCGTTCTTCACGGTCCACCTTGATCGGAACGAAATACCGGTTCACCAGTGCGGCGATTTCGGGCTTTTCGAACGATTCGCGTTCCATCACGTGGCACCAGTGACACGCGGAATATCCGATGGAGAGAAAGATCGGTTTGTTTTCTGTTCGCGCCTTTTCCAGTGCCTCCTCGCCCCACGGGAACCAGTCAACGGGGTTGTGTGCGTGTTGCAATAGGTACGGTGACTTTTCGTGGGCAAGTCGGTTAGTAGATTGGTGCGGGCTGTCAGACATAAAAGGCTCTCTTCGTGGACGTAATGTACCCGTATGAACGCACGAATCGCGTTTATAAATCCCACACTTTTGTGACCGCATAAAGAGTGAAAGGCATGGTGACACCCGCTTAGGAGAGCAGGATGCGTTTCACAAAGACTGATCACTCTGAATTGATAGTCCGTTAACGGCGACGCACAGTCCCAGAGATTTGAAACGTGGCGAGGTCCGTGTTGCAAATCGGCTTGGTATGGTACCGTGAGCACAGCAGTGGAGATGACTAAAATGACCCCATTGAAGCCGAAGATTCTTGCGAGTTGTTATTTATACTGTATGGCACGAAGCGGTCATGTTACAAGTCGATGTACACGGTCTTACCTTTTTCCCATCTTGATTCTCTCTTGCCGACGCTACCGTCTGTGTATAACACGAGACGAATTCGGCGCAGATCCGGGGGCGGTTGCGCCCGGTTTCGATGGTTGAGAATATGAGGGTCATGGAATTGGCATTTGATCAAAGGAGAATGCTCCCCTGTTCGGTTGTATCTTGTCTCCCATGTTTCAGATAGCTCTTTCGGATCGCCGTCTTCTGGCGGAACGTTCGCCCAGAACCTGCGTTCCGCAGGCTCGAACGCATACATGGTCAGCATAGATTCGCAGATTGTTTGGGTTTTCCCACCTTCGCTTTCGTAAGCAGCTATCCACGCAGGACAGCGAAAAACGTGGGGATTGGTGACGTACTGTGGGCGAAGGTCTCCGAGTTCGTGCGGCATATCGTCGTCATGATCGCTCTGGTACATACGAATTGCCACGCCCATCTGTCGCAAATTGGAAAGGCAGACCGTTTCATGACTTCGTCTGCCTGACGAACTAAACGCAGTGAAAAGTATCGCGCCTAGCAGAGCGATGATGCCGAGAACGCAGAGTAATTCGACGAGTGTAGATCCGCGGAAGATGGAACGGGCAGGAGAGGTCATGGCTATTTCCCTTTCTCAAATCGTGCGGCAGAGGCGACGAAGCCGGACTCGCGGAGCGGGTTATATGGTTTACCACTCGCGAGCGGGCGATTGCTATGGTGTTGGCTCATGACGGAAGCGTCAGAAACGAATCGTCCGCCGCCAATCTCGCCAAAGCCCCGAATAGGACAGCGATAAATGCCCGATGCTCCCTGAAAGGTAAGTGCGTCGCCCGTTGCTCCAGCGTCTCTATAACGGAATATGACACCAATGCCTGTCTGCGCCCGGCTCGCTTGGGTTGGTAGTATTCTAACCGGATTGCATCGGAATCGCAATCAGAGGATATCAACTTCAATTCATTTTCCCGTGCATTCTATTTGATACGAAGATCTGACTACTGCACGACGATTTGTCGATACATTTTGTCGAATGTGCGCGATCGATAGGAAATGAGGTGCGCAATTCTTCCGTATTAGAGTTACTATGGAGCGCGAACTTTGCCCGAAATGCCAATCGAATCACTGGATGCAGAACTTGCCGATTGGCTCAAGTGACGGTTCGTTATTCTACGTTTGTGCTCATTTGTCGTGGCTTGGTTTTCCAGTAGCGCAAAGCAAGATGACTGCGTCTGTGTGCGGCGACTGTGGCTACACGGAGTTTCATGCGGAAAACCACGCCGAAATTCTTGAGGAATGGCGGAAACGAAACGCCTGATGCACCGGGTACAATCGCTGCATGGCTATATACGACGAAGGCGACGGCAACGACTTCGCGGACTTCGAGGAGCGTTTCGCCTGGGTACCGAATGTCCTCGCCGTGGAGTATGGCGAATGGGAGACCGAGGAAACCCTGCCTACCGAACTGAACTGGCTCAATCTTCTGCCGGAGGACCCCCGTTACGATCTGGATGAAGTCGAGTGCAGCCTCGTCTACGAAAACGACACGACCGGATACACGGCGACGGTCTGGGACGCCTCCGGCGAGGATGACCTGCCCTGGGCAGTGTTGCTCGTGGACGTGTTCGGCGTCCGCCTCCTTCCCGAATACAGCGTTTTGGACGAAGACGCGGACGAGGAAACACTGGAGGCGGCTCTGGCGAAGGCGGCGAGCGAGCTTCCGGCGCGGCTCGAATCGGGCGAGTTCGACCGTACCGGCGAACCACTGATGATCCCCGAATGGCTTCTTTCCAAAACAGAGCCGGAAGAGGAAGCATAGCGAGTGGCTGATATATACCGCGAGCGACTCCCCATCTCACCCCTGACCTTCTGGACACAACACCCCGAAAGTTCCTCCGACGGACAAATAATCACACCCGGATACACGTATCACGACCGGGGGGACGCGAAATGGCTCACGGCGACCGTGACCGTGCCGAAGGAATGGGCGGGCGAACGCGTCGGTCTGCATATCGAGATCACCGGGGGCGAACCGCTTCTGTATGTGGACGGCAAGCCCTATCAGGCTCTCGACTACAATCACGCCGATGTTCCGTTGCACGATCCGGCGATGGGCGGCGAAACCCACGAACTCGTTATCGAAATCTACGCCCCTTCCCTGGGGCGCGAAATCACGTTAAACGAAGCCTTTCTGGTGCAAATTAACCGCGCCGAGCAATCGTCGCAATTCGATGAACTGGCAACCGGGCAAATCGCCGCCTTGCCAGTGAAAGAGGCGGACCATCCACGAGGGACGGTGAGTTGCATCGGGCATTCACACCTGGATCTGGCGTACCTCTGGGCGTTGCCGAATACGCGCAAAAAAGTCGGGCGGACGTGGGCGAGCGGGCTCCGTTTGATGAATGAGTATCCTGATTTTCACTTCACCCAGTCGCAACCGTTCCTGTACGACGTTTGCAGGACGGATTATCCCGACCTTTGGGAACGGGTGAAGGCACGGGTCGCCGAAGGTCGCTGGGAAACGACCGGCGCGATGTGGGTAGAACCGGACGCCAATATTCCGTCGGGCGAGTCGCTGATCCGACAGATCCTTCACGGACAAGCCTTCTACAAGCGCGAATTCGGGGCAGTATCTCGCGTTGTTTGGCTCCCGGATACGTTCGGGTTTCCGGCATCGTTTCCGCAAATCCTCGCCGGGTGCGGGGTCGAGTACCTCCTCACGTCTAAAATCTCGTGGAATGAAACGAACCGTTTCCCCCACGACACGTTCCGCTGGCGTGGCAGTGATGGCATTTCCGAAGTCCTGACATATTTCCTGACGACCCCGCAGTACCACGCCAGTTTGAAACGCAATGTCGCCACTTACAACGGGGATGTGACGGCGGATCAGATTTCTGGGGCATGGGAAGCCTATCGCCACAAAAATACCAGCGACGAGATATTGCACTGTTTCGGGTATGGGGATGGCGGGGGCGGGGCGACACGCCGGATGATTGAGATGGCTCGCCGGTTCGCCGACACATCGGGCATGCCCGGTTGCACCTTCGGACGTGCGGATGACTTTTTCGACCGGCTGAACACGAAGCGATTTGCGTTTCCGACATGGCGCGGCGAACTATATCTGGAGAATCACCGGGGGACACTCACGTCGCAGGCGTGGCTCAAACGTGCCAACCGACAGTGCGAAACCCTGCTTCGGAACGCGGAAATCTTCTCGGTGTTGGCGGAGGCGGAAACCAACACACCTTACCCGGCAGACGAACTCGGCGCGGTTTGGCAAACCCTTCTCACCAATCAGTTTCACGACATCCTCGCCGGGACCATCATTCCCGAAGCCGTCGCCGACGCCCGTCGTGACTTCGCCTTCATCGAGGAAACCGGTACCAAACTCCTACAAACCGCCTTGACCGCCGTCGCCGAGCGGATCCCGATCAAGGAGGACACGTTTGTGGTCTTCAACCCGACGGATACGTTGCGTCCCTCTGAGGCGGTGCAGGTAACGGTCCCGGCGAACGTGATCAAATCCGTCGAGTTCGCCGATGCGAACGACGCACTATTGCCGTCGCAGTTCCTTGCCGTGGACAAGAAAGGCAATCGGGATTACCTTGTTTTAGTAGGCGAGGTCGGCGCACTCGGCTACCAGACGATCACGGCATATAAATCGTCGGGACCGCAGGAGGAAAGCACGGTCTTCGCAGAACGGTTGGAGGGGGCGGGAATCCTCGAAAACGATTTTGCCTATGTGACTCTGAACGAGAATGGACAGGTCGTGTCGTTCCGGCATAAGGTTTCCGAGGACAGCGACGACGATCCGGACGCTGTCCGGGAGCGCGAAGTGATCGCGGACGGCGAACACGGCAATGTGCTCGCCGTCTATGAGGACAAACCCGCCGCTTATGACGCCTGGAACATTGACCGCACGGCGTTCGCCACGCGTACCGATCTCGCCCACATCGCTACTGTTGAGCGGTTTGCCGTGATCGAGGAAGGACCGGTTCGCGCCGGGATTGAAGTGGTACAACGGTTCCGCAACTCTACCATCACACAGCGCATCTTCCTGTACGCCCATTCGCCCCGCCTGGAGATAGAAACCGTCGCCGATTGGCACGAGCACCAGACGCTACTGTGTGTCCATTTCCCGGTCGCGGTGAACGCGGAACGGGCGACGTATGAGATTCAGCATGGCTATATCGAACGCCCGACGCATGAGAACACCAGTTGGGACGCGGCGCGATTCGAGGTGGCGCATCATCGCTGGATGGATCTGTCGGAAGGCGACTACGGCGTCTCGCTTCTGAACGATTGCAAGTACGGCGGTTGTGTCCGCGAGAATGATATGCGCCTGACACTGATAAAGTCCGGTATTTATCCCGACCCCGAAGCCGATCAGGGATTGCATCATTTCACCTACGCTATCCTGCCGCACACGGGCGATTTTCGCAATGAGACTGTGGACGAAGCCCACGCCGTCAACTATCCGCTCCTTACGCAATTCATCCGCAAGAGCGACAAGCGCAAAACACCCGCCTTGCCGCGTGCTTACGCGCTCGCCTCGGTGAACGATCAGGGGCTGGTCATTGACGCGATCAAGCGGGCGGAAGACGGCAACGGGTACATCGTGCGATTGTACGACGCGTTCAACACGCGCGGCGCGGCGACCTTGACGCTCGGTTTCGATGTCGCGGAAGCGTTCGAAACCGATCTTTTGGAAGACAATGGCGACCCGCTTACCATAACGGGCGACGGCGACATTGCGTTCTCGTACCATCCGCACGAAATAAAGACGTTCCGTGTCGTCCCGACCCCGGCGTCGCAATAATGCTCCCCCGTAAAACAGTTCAAAATTAATATCGTCACAAACTAACTTTTCTTCGTTGATTTTCGATTGCAACACTGGTAGTTGCCGGAAAGAAACGAAACAGAGTGGAAAAAGGGTTGACAAATGGCGAAGGGACGGATGGTGTGCTCGTGCGGCTTGCCCGTGCCGGGGACCGATACGCTTTCGACCGTCTCGTACCGTTTTTAGTCGCTCCCCTGCGCGGATTTCTCGGGCGTCGTGTCGCGCGACAAGCCGTGGACGACGTGATTCAGGAGACACTCCTCGCCGCATGGACCGCATTGCCCAGCTTTGAGCAACGCCCCCACACGACGTTCGATATGTGGTTCTACCGGATCGCTCGCAACAAAGCTGCGGATTGGGCACGGCGGAATACACACCGGATCGCCCGTGAAACGGCGATCACGCCTGCCGATGAAGAGCGATTTATCGCTCCCGATTCGATGACGGGTGTCGAACAGGAGGCAGAGATAAACGCTCTGCTCGAAACTCTTTCCATGGACCAAAAAACAATAATCGAACTCTACTATGCGAACGGGTTGACGCTTGCCGAGATTTCGCTGAAGTTGGATCGCAATCTAAGCACGGTGAAGTATCACTTTTACCGCGCTCAGGAAGCCCTGATTCAGGCGCGTCGCGCCAGCGAGGAGGCAAAGCAATGATGGATTTGCAACGAGACACGTTGATGCGCTACCTGCACGAGCGTGGCGAGATGTCGCTACAGGAGCGATTCGGTGTCGAGTGGCGGCTTCTGACAAGTAGCGTGAGCCGTAAAGAATATTCCGAAATGGAACAGATGCACCGTGCCTTGTCGTTTCACTTCGCACCGAGTGCAGCCGTTGTCCTGCCGGAACCACGAACCGTCTGGCTCCGTGTTGGGATAGCAGGGTTGACCGGGGCTGTCGCTGTCGCCGGTTCTCTTCTGTGGCTACAGGAGACCCGCCCGACGGAACGCGGCGCAGTAGCTACAACAGTGGTCGCCACTCCCGCATCGCACTGCCCCCGATGCAGCGCGATCAAAGAACACTGCACACATTGTACTTCCGCGGCGAAAGCAACCCGAGAGGGTTGTGCGCCACGCTAACTACAGGACGCGCCGCCGAAATCTACGGCGCGAGAAAGATAACCAGCTATGTTACGTAAGAACCTCGTGTTTGGATTTATTGCAACCGCTCTATTTGTCGGGGCGTCAACCGCCGCGCAAGCCCGCATCCCGGACGCCGCCGGAGATTTTTTAGGCACCTATATCGGGGCACAAGGCGGCGACCTGGATGTTCTGGAAGCAGAAGTATTGTTTGATGGCACCGATTTTACTCTGACTACCACTCTTGCCGGGGCAGTTGGCACAACGCCGAACGGTTTCTATGTGTGGGGTTTCGACCGGGGAGGGGCAACGCTGAATCCTGCTCCGTTCGCATCCATCGGAATAGACAACGTGTTCTTCAATTCTGTCGTCATTCTGCGCCCGGATACGACCGTCACCGTGAACCGAATCGGCGGTGGCGGGACGACGAACTTCGGGGCTGGTACCGCGATAATTACAGGCAACACCATTTCCGCTCGAATAGCGGCAACGGAGCTGCCGAGCACCGGCTTTGCGCCCGGGAGTTACACCTGGAACCTCTGGCCCCGTCTGGCGGGCGGCACCGCAACAAACATCTCGGATTTTGCCCCCAACAATAGCAACGCGGCGGTCGTCGCGGTGCCGGAAGCCAACTCCGCGCTGTTGTTCGCGCCCGCGTTCCTTGCCGGACTCGGACTTGTGGTGATTCGCCGCCGCAACACGAAGGTCGCGTAGACGCAACCCCGAGAGCCGACCGTGATTGTCATAAATCACGGTCGGCTTGAACTCATTGCTGTTTTAATCAAGAGTTCTAGCGATTGATCCCCTCTATGGCGTTTCCGCTTCGACGACCTCAAGGTTCGCGCCGCTCAAAACAGTTCGTGCCCCCGCCCGCCATCCACGGTTTCGCGGGCATTTCGCGGAGCCAGTCCGACAACGAAGGAATGCAACCGGGATCTTTGAGTCGCGGCGCGGCAAATACCCGATGCGTTCGGTATTTACGAAGGGCATGATTTCGATCTACTCCTGCTCCATATTGTACACAAGAACCCCGTCCCAACTCCGGTGTAGTGGCAGGAATAGCCGGCTATGCCGGCGAAACCTTTACGACGAAGGATAGCACTGCGGCAAATGGAAAACACACACTACGACTTGATCGTGATCGGGTCCGGTCCGGCAGGAGAACAGGGCGCGGTACAGGCAGCCGCGTTCGGGAAACGGGTCGCATTGATCGAGAAAGAGTCGCACCTGGGCGGTGCCGCGGCGAACACCGGAACGCTCCCTTCGAAAACGTTGCGCGAAACCGCGTTGTATTTGTCCGGTTTCCGACAGCGCGGGCTGTACGGCATCGAAGCCAATCTGCGTGAGCAGGCAACGGTACAGGATTTTCTCCGCCGCGAACGGGCGGTCAAGGAGACGGAACGTCGGCGGATCGGCGCGAACCTTCATGCCTATGACATCACCGTATTCAAGGGGGCGGCGAGTTTTACCGATCCTCACACCGTCCGCGTTGACACCGACGGCGGGACACTGACCGCCGACCATTTCCTCATCGCCACGGGAAGCCGACCGTTCCGCCCGGAACCGTACCCGTTCGAGGATGCGTGCGTCTACGATTCCGACGAAATCCTTTCGCTGGAACGAATCCCGGAATCGTTGATCGTGGTCGGGGCTGGGGTCATCGGATGCGAATATGCCTGTATTTTCGCCGCGCTCGGAACGCGAGTAACGCTCCTGGAAGCGCGTCCGCAACTGCTTGCCTTTTTGGACGATGAAATGGTCGCCGTTCTGCAGAACCGCATGGAGCATCTGGGCGTC
>JACMIS010000147.1 GCA_014381035.1 Armatimonadota bacterium | reverse complement strand
TGGTTGTGTCTCGGTACTTTCCCGCGAATCCGCCGTTTCTGGGTTACACACTCCGTGTGGAAACCAGAAACGGCGGATTAGCGGGAAAACAGCAAGGGCTAACCCGGCTCATGCAACTGGAAACAGCACCGCAGGTGAAATCGATCCAACGATGCGTTGGCGCCGTCCGCGAAGGACAAAAAAATCACCCACGAATAGCCTCGACTGGGTTAAGTTTTGCCGCGCGGCGGGCAGGAAGCACGGCGGCAAGCATCGTCGCGAACGTCGCCGCTGAACACGCGCCGGTAAAAATCCAGCCGTTCAACTCCAGCGGGAACAGGGTGCCGTGTTTCGGGAACGGCGTCGGACCGGGCGGTGCGGGAATCTGGGCGAGCGAAAGAAGCAACGTCAGGGCGATTCCCGCACCGAGTAGACTGCCGGATAGCCCGATCAATGCCGCCTCGATAGTAAACACGCGCAGGATTTGTCCGTCGGTCGCCCCCATGCTTTTCAAGATGCCGATCTGCTTGCTTTTTTGCACCACGGAAACGATCAACACCGACGCAATCGCGAACGCCGATGCGAGCAGGGCGAAGAGCGAGATCATGTCCCGCGAACCGTTCATGCCCTGAATCCCCTGCAATTCGGTGCTGTTCGTCACCAGCCAATTGTCGGTCTTAAACGGCAGGGAGCCGCTGATGCGGGCGGCGACTTTGTCGGCGTCGAATGGGTCGTTGATCTGCACCATGATCCGCGAAACGTTCGGTCCGAGGGCAAGGAGACTTTGCCCGGTGCGCCGGGTGCAATAGATCAAGCCGAGATCGCCGCCTTCGGTACCGGTGCGAAAAATCCCGGCGACGCGGTACGAACCGGAAAGGGTACTGTTCGCGCCCTCCAGACGCACCCGCTCCCCGAGTCGAACCCCGGACTCGTCGGCGAGACGCCACCCGATCACGATTTCGTCCGGCGCGATGCCGACCCACCGTCCGGCAATCAGGTTCCTTGATAAGCCGACGATGCGATCCAGTGCCTCGGGGTCACCTCCGGTCAGCGAAACATTGAACCGCTTCGCGCCGCGCCGCAAGGTCGCCCCGCCCTGCGCGACCGACGCTACGGCACGCACTCCGGCGAAACTTTTCAGTTGCGCTTCTACCTTCTCGAACCCCTCGATCTCCTCACGCTGTTGTTGCCGCTTCTGGTCCCGCGTGGCTACCATGTCAGCGGTGGACGCCACCCGGACCGCATCCCGTGTATCAGTATCGGCAAGTCGTGTCGTCGTTTTTTCGACCGGCTTCACAACAATCGCGGGGAGCGAGCCGATCAGATCGTCCACGATCTGCGCCTGCACCCCGGCGATGATCGAGCGGATAAATAAGATCGCGACCACGCCGACCGCTACCGCGCCCACAGTCAAGGCGGTCTGTCCTTTGTTGCTGGTTAAATGCCGCAGAGCGAGCATCATCTCAAATCGCATTTTTCCCCCTCCTCTATCTCTCCGTCCCTCATCAGGAATGAGAGAGGGGGAGTAAGAAATCGATTAATGGTACGCTTCCGCGCATCTCCCGATACGCTGAAGCCGCGTGTCTCCTCTATCTCCCCCTCCTCTCATTCCGATGAGGGACGGAGAGATAGAGGAGACACGGGTGTGACCGTCTGTCCCGGCGACGCCGTACCGGGGTCCGCAACCACGGAATCCGACTTGGTCAGTCCCGCCGACACAGGGACGCCTTCCGGTCCCGCCGAATCCGCCGTGATCGTTTTCTTGACGACCTTGCCCTTTTCCACCAGTAGCACCGTGGAGAAACCGCCCGCTGTAGTAACACTCTGGAGCGGCACTACCAGACGGGGAGCGGCTTTCGCGGTCACGATGTTGACGGACAAGGTTTGCCCCGGTCGGAGCCATACCGGGACCGTCAGCGGGTCTAATTTTACCGTCACCTGCCCCTTTTCGGCGTTTACCTCCGCGCCGATCTCGCGCACCACCGCCTGAACGGTTTCGCCGGGAAACGCCGTCGCGGAAATCACCGATTTCTGCCCCACGCGCACCCGCCCGAGGTTGTCCTCATCCAGAGCGACGCGGATTTCCGGCCTCGCAGTGCGTACCAATTTCACCAGTGCCTGACTCGGTCCGGTCACGCCGCCGACTTCGGTGACGATGCCGGTGATCGTGCCGCCGAACGGCGCGGTGACAACAGTGTCCGAGAGCCGATTCTGTGTCACCTCGAGTGCCAGCCGCGCTTCCGCGAGCCGGTTTCGGGCGGAATCTGCCGCCCGCTCGGCTTCCACGACCCGTGCGCGGGCGACTGCGACATCTTCGGCACGGGGCAGGGCGAGAAGAGACGCCACTGCGGCGTCGCCGCTGGCTTTTGCCCCCGCGACCGTGGCTTCGGCGGCGCGGATCTCGGCTTGTGCCTGCGCCAACTGCTCGGAGCGTGCGGCTTTGCCCAGTTCCGCCTCACGCGCCGACAGGTTTTCCAGAGTTTCCCGCGCCGAATCCCGTGCCGTTTCGGCGGCATCCGCGACCGACTGTGCGACCGCGCCCTGACCGGCGAGACTTTTCTGACGACCGTAATCGCGCTCTGCTTGCTTCAAGTTGACTCGCGCCTGCGCGACCTGTGCCGCGATCTGGCTCCGTTGCTCGCTCGTTGCTCCGGCGCGAAGTTCGGCGAGTCGCTGTCGCTTCCCGAGCAGGGTCGCCTCGGCGACCGCGACCGCCTGTCGGGCATCCGCCCGCGCCTTCGCGATGTCGGACGCAAGCGGCGGGCGGGAAGCGACGGCAAGGTTTGCTTGCGCCGTCCGTATGGCATCTGCCGCCTGCGCGAGTTGCACCTGCGCGGTGCGAACCGACTCCGCACTCTGCGCCGACTCGGAGCGTAAAACCCGGTCGTCCAAACGGGCGATCACTTGCCCCGCCCGCACGACGTCGCCTTCGCGCACCAGCAGTGCGGCAACCCTGCCGCCGGTCTGCGCCCCGACGGCGGTTTCGGTGCGACCGCGCACCTCACCAGACGCCGCGACGGTTTCCGCCAC
>JACMIS010000146.1 GCA_014381035.1 Armatimonadota bacterium | reverse complement strand
ATGGACCGACTGACGAAGGAACAGCACCGCAGGTAACAACGATGCAACGCCCGGTTGCCGCCGTCCGCGTAGGACAAAAAGAAAAAGAAGGAGAGTGACATGCAAACTTTTATTCATTCGCCGCAACAGAGCGTCGGGGCTGATATGGAGACATTGCTTGCCGCCGCCACGTTGAAACTCTCGCGGGAGCGACCGTATCTGTCGCACGCCTTGTGGAGTGTTCGGCGGATCGCGAGCGTGGATGTTCCTACGATGGCAGTAGATCGCGGGTGGCGGCTGTATTACAACGCCGAGACAGTTGCACAGTGGAGCGTTCCTGAGATCGCGGGCGTTTTGTACCACGAACTGTGCCATCTATTGCGAGACCATGCCGGACGCGGGGAAGCGGGGGCATGGCAGAGCGACCCGGCGGGTTGGAACATCGCCGGGGACGCCGAAATAAACGACGACCTACTTGCCGAAGGGATCGTATTGCCGGGTGCGCCGGTCATGCCCCGGTCGCTCGGCGCGAAGAACAACCTCACAGCAGAGGAGTATTACCGCAACCATGTGCCCCCGGCGCACAAACGCCCGTGCTGCCGTTGCGGATCGTGTGCCACCGGCAGGCCGGAACCGTGGGAGGTTAGCAATGTCCCCGGCTTGGGCGAGAACGAAGCCGCGCTAATGAAACGGC
The DNA here is from genome assembly GCA_014381035.1 of Armatimonadota bacterium. The sequence continues at coordinate 2,376 of JACMIS010000146.1, read as the reverse complement.
TTACTGCACAGGCGATCCGCGACGCCGAATCGCGCAACCCCGGCACCGTGCCGGGGCACTGGCAACGGTTCGCGGAAAAGAACCTCGAACCACCCAAAGTAGACTGGCGGCGCGAACTCGCCGCGATGGTGCGCCGCGCCGTCAGCGAAACCGAATCGGGCGCGATGGACTATCGCTACGACCGTCCGTCGCGCCGCGCCCACGCCGTACCGAACGTCGTCTTCCCCTCGCTGGTGCGGCCCGTGCCGAAAATAGCCGTCGTCGTCGACACATCCGGGAGTATTTGCGGGAAACTTCTGACGGACGCTCTATCGGAGTTGCGCGGCATCCTCCGGAGCGGCGGACGTAAAAGCGGGGTTTCCGTGTTGTGCGTTGACGCCGCAGTACAAACCACGAAGACCATCTTCGACGTGCATCAGGTGCAAACCAAAGGGGGTGGGGGGACCGATATGGGCGTCGGAATCGCGGCGGCGGAGAAGCTGCGACCAAGCCCGGACGTTTGCATCGTTCTTACCGACGGCTATACCCCCTGGCCACCGGGGGCACCGGCGAGTATGCGGGTGATCATTGGCTTACTCGGGAGCGAGAAGTCCACGGGGACCGCGCCCATGTGGGCGAAGCGTATCGTTCGGATACTATAGGGACTTTTGAATTATGTTATACAAGAACACAACACTGTTGACGAAACGGGCGTCGGGTTCCGGGGCGAACGCTGCCGATGAAGCCACGCTCCGTGCGCTTGCCGGGTTGTTTTGCTCGGTGTGCGACCAGCCACTTTCCACGAAAGACAAGAAAGGGCAGTGGGGCTACACGGAAAAGCACAGCGCGTATACCTGTTGCGGCAAGGCACACTGTCCCTTTTGCGGGGCACCGACGCGGGAGAAATGTGCGCATCTGGTGGCGTACCGGGCGAGCGGAGACTGGAAGATCGCCGGACTGCCTGATGTGGCAGACAAGTCGCTTCCCATTTTGCCGCCGCTGGATACAGAACACCTTTTGGACTATTCCGAGCCGCAGAAGAAGGCGGCGTTCGGGGAAGGGTATAAACTTTTAGACGAAATCTATGAGCCGGGTTTGCGTCGGCAGCACGGGGAGGCGATTGGAGGCGAGAAGATCGTCAGCGCGTTGCTTCGTCCCGACCATCAGGAATCCATCACGACCGCCAGCCACATCGAGAATCTATACTATTTCTCGCAAAACCCGGCACCGGGAATGGCACGGATGGAGCAAGCCCTGGTACACGATTTCCCCGGCGGATTCGACCGACTTGCGGCACAGATTCCGCCGGGAGCGGATTATATCGTCTCGGCATTCCGGGTGCAGGCGATTGACTCCGACGTGACGGTGAATGCGGTGGCTCTCTCACCGGATGGGACGCGACTCACTGTTTTGACCCAACAGAGCGGAGAGATATGGGACCTGGCAGGCGAAACTCCGGTACCTGTGGGCGAGTTTGAGGCGGGCGACACCCGCATACATGATCTGATGTACCACGCAGTGCGCTACTCTCTGAACGGAAAACAGATACTGGCAAAGCGGACCAGCGAGTACGGCTACGGTTCGTCGGGAGGGCACCGCACGGAAATCCGCTCCGCCGAGGATGGAACGCTCCTGCACTCGCTCGGGGAACCTGGGAACGCCCGTGCGGAGACCGGCGAGTCGGGCGGCGTAAACCGAAACGACCGAGAAGCCTTTCTGCATGGCGGCGATACACTCCTGACCGTGCGCGGTCGGTGTCTGCGACTGTACCGGATGGACCGCCTGGGGAGTAACAAGAACGCCAAGCCGGACCAGACTATCCTGCTCCGCTCAGTCATCGGCGACCTAACCGTTTCGTCCGACGGGGAAACGTTTGCCACCGCCGCCAGTCAACACGTCGTACTTTGGCGGATTCCACGCCAAGCGATCTATTCCGAGAAACCCAAGCCGAAGCGGTTCTGACAAAGTCACCAGTATGCGACGGTATGTCAAAGGCGTATGCATTTGATGCAAAGTATTCATTCGACGCATAGCGCGGCGGTGTAGTACAATAAACGCGGCATATCGCCCCATTTTGAAAGGACTTTTCCTCACCATGGCAGAGCCGCATAATCTATTTCACTCCCGACAAACGTTTTCGTTTGACGCGGGCAAAACCGGCAATTATTATTCGCTACCCGCACTGGAAGCAGCGGGTGTCGGTCCGGTTTCCACACTCCCGGTTTCGATTCGTATCGTTTTAGAGTCTGTGTTGCGAAACTTCGACGGCAAGCGTGTTTCCGAGAATGACATTCGCACCCTCGCCAACTGGCAACCGAACGCCGACCGCGAAGCCGAGATCCCGTTCGTCGTCGCCCGGATCGTGTTGCAGGACTTTACCGGCGTTCCGCTTCTGGT
>JACMIS010000145.1 GCA_014381035.1 Armatimonadota bacterium | reverse complement strand
CGAGAAAATTCCCGAAGGAAGTGACGCGGTATCGCTGGAGTCGGTGATCGCCCGTGGGACGGAAACGCCGCTGGGGGCAGCCTTCGCTGAGGGGTGGCGGGGCGTGCAACCGGACGAACTGGCGTCGCTGGTGTACACGTCCGGCACGACCGGCGATCCCAAGGGCGCGATGCTGACACATAAGAACTTCGCGGTGAACGTTTTCATGTCCTTGGAGCATTTCGCGCGGCAGGGCGAGGCGATCACCGAGGCGGATACGTTCCTGTCGTTCCTGCCGTTGTGCCATGTGTTCGAGCGTACCACGGGTTATTACCTGGTGTTCGCGGTCGGCGGGACTATTGCGTACTCGGAAGGCGTTCGTACTTTGTTGGAGGACATGAAGGTCAACAAGCCGACCATCATGGTCTGTGTGCCGCGGGTCTACGAGTCGTTCGCGGAGCGGATCCAGGGCGCGGTGGAAAAGGAGCCGGAAACGAAGCAGAAAATATTCCACGACGCCATCGCCGCCGGGGAAGAGTACGCCGAAAAGAAGCGCACGACCGGGCACGCCGGACCGGTGGCCTGGGCGAAAAATGTGGCGTTCGACAAACTGGTGTATTCCACCCTGCGCGATAAGTTCGGCGGCTCGATGCGGTTCTTCGTCGCCGGGGGCGCGGCACTGGGACCGGATACGGCGCGGTTCTTCGACGCGTTCGGCTTGCCGATCATCGAGGGCTATGGCATGACCGAGGCGTCCCCGGTGATGGTGATCAACCCCAACCGGCGCGTTAAGATCGGAACGGTCGGTATCTGCGTGCCGCACGCCGAAGTCAGGATCGCCGCCGACGGGGAGATCCTGTTCCGGGGGGCGAATATCATGCGCGGCTACTGGAAGAACGACGCGGCGACGGCGGAGATAATCGACGCGGACGGCTGGCTCCATACCGGCGACATCGGCGTTTTGGACGACGAAGGCTACCTGAAGATTACGGACCGCAAAAAAGACATCATCGTGCTCGCGAACGGCAAGAATGTCGCGCCGCAGCCGATCGAACAGGTTCTGAAAACGTCGCCGTTTATTACCGAGATCGTGCTGATCGGGGACAAGCAGAACATCGTCACCGCCCTTGTCGTGCCGAACCGGGACAAATTAGGCGAATGGGCGACCGGCGAGAATATGGCGTTCGCGTCGGATGACGAACTGCTCGCCCTGCCGCAAACGTATAAGAAGATCAAGGGCGAGATCGACGGCTTGTCGAAAGACCGCTTCGCCGACTACGAACGCGTGAAAAAGTTCGCGCTCCTGAACGCGACGTTCAGCGTGGACGGCGGCGAGTTGACCCCGACATTGAAGATCAAGCGCAAAGTCGTGCTGGCGAAGTACGCGAAAGAGGTCGCCGCGCTTCGCGGCGACGGCGACGAATAAATGTGGGGACGTTCCGCCCGAATCCGCGCCATAAACCCCTGTCAAGGTGAGCGGAGCGTCGCCGCTCACCGACCGACGGAAACGAAAGAAATCACCGATGACCCTGATGCCAACCGAAACCGTTACACTCGGAGAACACCAACTGCTCCCCGGAAGCATCGTGATACCGGACGAACCGGGTCGCGTACTATACACCCGCGAATTCCTTGAGTTCCTTGAAAAAACGGGCATACTTTCCGGTCGCTATGAACTGCTTGACGGAGAAATAATCAGCAAGATGGGGCAAAACTCGCCGCACAATATCACTGTCATTGCTTGCATCTCGTATCTTCTAGGAGTTTTCCCTCAGAGGCGGGTGCGGTCACAAGCAACAATCACCGTGAAACAGGATCAGAAGATAAACAGCCCGGAACCAGACGCGTTCGTATTGCGCGAACCGACGCTTGAAGGTGCGCCCGAAGCAACGAATGTTCTGCTCGCGATCGAAGTGTCCGACACGACGCAGGAAAAGGACTTTGAGACGAAGAAAGAACTTTATGCTCGCTCTGGAATCTCGGAATACTGGGCGATTGATCTGCCGAGGCGTACTCTAACCGTTTTGCGTAATCCTGACACACAAGCCGGGGTTTGGGGCAGCACGAACACGCTCTCCGAAACACAGTTGGTTGCCTCGGAATCCGCACCCGATCATCCGATTGTCATATCCGAATTGTTACCGCCTGTCGAATGAGCCCACGAAAGAGTTTTACTCTATGCATATAGCCCCTGCCGCCGACAGTATCGATTCGCCGTCCACCGCTGACAAGCCGCACCTGTCGGTGGCGCAGCTGCTCGCCATGTCGCTGTTCTGGTTCCCGATCAACATGTTCTGGACCGCGATGCTGACGAACTTTTTGCCCGTGCGCGTCGAGCAGATCGTCGGCGATGCGAGCAAGGGGACGTACCTATTTTACATCTCGATGCTGGGGGCGGTCGCGACGACGCTGGTGCAGATCGTTGTTGGCCCGCTTTCCGACCGGAGCGCGGCGAGATGGGGGCGGCGGCATCCGTTCATTCTATGGGCGACGCTCGGTTGCGCGGTATGCAATGTCGGCTTCGCGCAGGCGGGAAACTTCCCTTTGTTGCTCGTCTCGTTTTTCGGCATCCAACTTCTCCTCAACGCGGCGACGGGTCCTTATCAAGCGTTGATACCCGACAATGTCCCCGCGTCGCGGCACGGTCTGGCGTCGGCGTATATGGGGGTCGCGCTCCTCATCGGACAATTGGGGGGGGCACTCGCCATCGGGCAAGTGGAGCGGTTCGGCATGCCGAACATCATTTACCTCATTACGGGCTTGCTTCTGGTGGGGTTAGTCGTCACGGTGACGCTGGTGCCGGACCGCCCCGCCCCGCCGGAAGATCAGAAGTCGCTGTCCGCCGCCTTCCGAGATATGACGGACTGGCAGGTACGCCAGAACCCGGACTTTTACGGTCTGCTCAAGTCCCGCTTTTTCATCAATTTGTGCTACTCGACCGTGACGGCATTTATTCTGTATTACCTGAAAGATACGATCCTGTTCGGGGT
>JACMIS010000144.1 GCA_014381035.1 Armatimonadota bacterium | reverse complement strand
GTCGGTGCCGATGGTGTGCCGAAACTTCTTTCGCCGCCCGTCGCTCTTCGCATGGAAGGTCTCGGACAATTGCTCTTCGTCGCACCGTCAGTGAAGTCGCCGTAAAATGGAAAATGCCTTTTTCTCCCCCGATTGATTTCGGTGAACGTGTTGTTAATGTGGTGATCGCTCGTGACACGCTGACCGTGACCGTCATAGACGGTCGCGTCGTCACCCTTCCGCTTACTTACCTTCCACTTTTGAACGGGGCGAGTGACGCCGAGCGACAGAACTTCCAGATCGTGTCGGGCGGATTCGGTATCCGTTGGCTTGATCTGGGCGCAAATCTGACTACCACGGCACTGTTGCGCGGGGCGCAGATCATGCGCCGCCCGCAACCGGAATTGGAAAACTGTTTCCTCTGGCGCGAACCGGGCGAGCGACTGCGCGTAATGGGGGAGGGGCAGTTGGATTTAGCGCAACGTTCCGTGGACGCTGTGGTCGAGCGGGCTACCGCACATCTCGCCAAAAACGGAGTAAACCTCGCCATTTACGACGGAGTGAGTGTGCGATTCTATGCGGACAGGTTGCCGGACTATGTAACGGGCGTCCCGCAGGAGCCGGCATGGCTTCTCTGGTTCTGGCTCAGTCTCGCGCCCGGTATAGAGATATTTCCCGAATACACGGATGTTGTCGTTCTGGACCGGAGTGGCGCGGTTGCGGAACCGCACATGCCCTGGAGCGATACGTCGAAGCTGAGGCGCAAGAAAAGGTCGAATCGTAGCGACCGGGAACCGTAACGCGTCGAGAGTGAAAGCGGTAAAATGAACACCTGCGAAAGGAGCAAGAACCCATGGCAACAGTCGCCGAAAAAATATCGCCGGGAATCGTCAGCGACGGAAACGGGGTTTCCGGCAATGGTCACACCGCCCCATTGACCCGCGACGAATTGATCGAAGCCTTATATCTTGAGCCGGGGAAAGCGGAAATCGTTGACGGAAGGATCGTGCGTTTCGACATGACAGGAAGAAAGCCGAGTTTCGCCGGGGATGAGATTTTCTTTTATTTGCGGCAGTATGTTCGTGCGACAAAGCCCGCCGGTATCGCGGTCGGGGACGGCAAAGCGTTCCTCTGCAGCTTGCCGAACCGCGAATCCTTTTCGCCGGACGCCGCCTACTACGAAGGTCCTGACAGCGGCGTAAAGTTCTTCAGCGGTTCACCCCGATTCGCGGTCGAAGTTCGTTCCGAGAACGATGCCGAGGCGGAAATGAAATCCAAGCGTGACGATTATTTCGCCGCCGGTACCGAAGTCGTTTGGGACGTGGATATTTTAGGTGGGGGGGAAATCGTTCGAAAGTTCACGAAAATGGGCGGCTCGCAAAATCCGGTCGCGGTATTCCGTCGTGGCGAGACAGCGGACGCCGAACCCGCCGTGCCTGGATTCACCATGCCGGTAGACGATCTATTTGAGTGACGGTTATGCTCACCTTGGAACAAATTGACGATTTAGAAGACTACTCATATTTCTGGGATACCCACGGAATGTGGGAAATTCGTCAATATCACTCACGAATGTATTCTATAGCCGTGGAGTTTTCGGATTCTAATGGTCCGGGAGTGATGGAGTTGAAACGGATGCGACAATGGCTCCCCGAGTTAGGGCAGTTGCCGCCCGCAGAAGCGAGAGCCCGAATAGGCAAGGCGAACGTTTACTCGGTCGGTGACTTTATCGGCTTCACGGGCGAACGACTCATCGCACGCGGGCGTGGACTGGGACTGCGAATCCTGTCGCAACGATATACCGGCGTCTTCCGTGTGCCGATCCACTCAGACGGGACCGCTCCGCCGATATTTGAGGATGAGGAAAAGTTGGAGTACATCATTCAAAAAATGCGCGATGCGGGGCGACCCGTCACAATAATCGAGGAAGATTGATATGAATATCAACAAGCTCCGCCGTGTCGGAATGTACCAACGCGTAATATTTCCGCCTTTCGCGCTTACAGTGTAGTTTCGCCAGAACCGGAAAACTATCTGTTAAGGAGCAACCCATGAAAAGTTCGGCGAAAGATGTGACGACCTATATTCACGAGGCACCGGCGGAGCGGCAAGAGTGTTTGACCACCATTCAAAGCCTGTGCCGCAGTATTCTCACGGATTATGAGGAAAGCATGGAATATGGGATGCCTTCCTACAAAAAAGACGGTTTTGTCGAGGTCGCGTTCGCGAGTCAGGCGAACTATATCTCGCTCTACATTCTGAAAAAAGACGTGGTAGACGCGAATCGTGACGCTCTCGTTGGTGCGAGCGTCGGCAAAGGGTGCATCCGCTTCAGCAAGCCAGACAAAATTGACTTCGATGTGGTAAGAAATCTGCTTTCGGGCACGCTCGCATCGCAATCGCGGATTTGTTGACTTGCGCGGGGAAACTTTTCGAGGGGATAGCGAGAGTAATCCTTTTGACCCCAAGACTACTTTTGTAGTATAATTGGGGGCATGGTTTCACATGCCACGCTCGCTTTGCTCGTCGCTCCGTTGCTAATTTTTACCGGCACCGCTCGTTCCGCGAAATCCGACACCTATGCCTACATGCCGAGAAGGGACGGCACCCTCGCCGGATACAGCGTGGACGACCGCACCGGAAAGTTGGACGCGCTACCCGGCGTGACCAGCATCGGTGCCGACCGCCCGCCGGTGCTTGTTCTATCCGCCGACCGCCGTTTCCTGTACGCCTTCTGGGGGTTCGGGTGGGACCCGAACGATAACGAGTTCACGCCCATCGGCGACGATATACCCCGCCCCGCCCGCAAAACCGGCACCCGAATCGCGGTGCTGCGCGTCGGTCCAGCGGGGACGCTCACCTCGGTTCAGACCCTTTCCTTACCCAGCCCCATCGCCGAATTAGAACCGCATCCCGGCGGCCGCTTCGTTTACGGGCTGAAAGTCGCCGAGGGAGCGTTCCTACTTGCTGTCGGGAAGGACGGGCGTTTGTCGCTCCGGGGAAGTCAGGACATCATCTCCGGCGTCGGGGGGGCAAATATCGTGGGCGAGCGGGACGACTGGGACCTGACGTTCTCGCCGAACGGGGCGTATCTGTACGATTATCTCGGGGACGGTTTCGTCGACCATTTCGAGAACGTCCTGCAACGCT
>JACMIS010000143.1 GCA_014381035.1 Armatimonadota bacterium | reverse complement strand
TGGCATCGCGCCCCTGGAACGTTTCGAAATCGAGGCGTTGTATCTCGTAGCCGCCGAGGACGCGCCACCGTCCGTTTTTCCCGAGCGCGTAGTCGGCTTTGAGGTTGAGCATCAGTTCGGAATCCTCGAAGCGGTTCGACAGGGCATCGGTGACGAACGCCGCCTCACCGGGTCCGCCCGGTCTTAGTGTCTTGCGTGCCGTCTCGAAGTCGGAGAACTTGTCGTAGGTCGGACCACCTGCCGGGGTGGACGGGAGGCGCAGCGGGTTGAGCGTGTCCTCCGTTATCCCGAAATAAAGGTTCGTCGGGTCCTTCCGTATCTTCGCGTCCACTTTGATCCGCCAGCGCGAACCGTTGACGTAGGGAGCGTCGTAGGAAAGGGTGAACTCCTGCGCGTTGTTCGAGGTGAAGAAGGCATTCACGTTCAATTTGGCGCGGTACGGTGTGTAAGCAAAAAGGGGATCGTCGCGCTTGCCGTTCCAGTAGATCGTGCCGCGAACGCCGTAACCGGTCCCCGCCACGGGGTCGGAGGAAATATCGGGCAGTCCGGTGACGAACAATCCTTCGCGCTTCTTTTTCAGGTCGGCGTCGGACAGGCGACGGGCGCGGAAGTACTCCGGTACGTTGGGTGTCACCGTTTCTGGTGCGGGGGTCGGCGAGGGCATCGGTTCCTGCGTCGGAGCCACCGGGGGCGTGGGTACCGTGTTGTCCTGAGCGTGGGCAATGGGGACACAAGATAGCAGAGCCCCAATAATGGCGAGCCCTGTAGGCACCTGGGTGCGGCGGTGATTTGATCTCGTCGGCGCGTGTCGTGCGTATTCCGGCATGAAAATTCCCTTTCGATAGTCGAGGTGACATCGGTCTGTCTAACAACAGCATAAGGGGAATGACTGTGATCTACCTGAATCCAATCTGAGAATTTACTCAGAAAAGCACTAAAACGGGGCGGGCGATCTAAATGCCGCGAGCAATGGTCGTCCGAATGGTCGGGAGGCTCCTCCCGACCGTTCCTTAATGGCATCCGCGATTGATTATAGGTGGGCGAGTAACGACAGAACCTCCGCGAGAGCGAGCCGCCAGCGCGTATTGCGCTCCCAAAAGGCGTCCGCGACGTTGCCGACATCATGATTCGCCACCCAATCCGCGTAGTCTGCTTCCATCGCCGCGTCCCGGCGTCTGTTTTTGCGAGTCAGATTTCCGACGCACCACTCGCATCGCGACGAGAGGCATTTATAGATGCGGTCGCGGTGCTTTCCTTCGTTTCGTAATACCAGACGCAAGGGGTAGCCGCTTCGCGGTAATTCCTCCGGTCCGTGAACCGGTGCGATGTACGCTCCATTCCAGCGAAACCCTGCCTGACGGCGGTTGTATTCCCGAATGGCTTTTTCAATGAGACGCTTTTTAATCTGCGCCTTACGATATAGACGATCCCCACGGTTTTTCATCTGTGCCTCCTGTAGCCGCGAGTTGCGGTTACAGGAAATCGAGTGTTTTGAACATGATAATATTCTTTCCGTTGCTTGCCGGAGAGAGGTAACCGGCTGTTTTAAATCATTTAGTGACAGACATGTTGTGACCAGTTATTCCATTTCGCCTGGATCGCTTCGATCAACCATTCGCCCGCAAACGTGATTGTGTTCTCGTGAGAAGCATATATCAGCCAATCCATTGCGGCAGACGTACAGTATAATTCCCCGCTCGACCCGTAACACGGGTCCAAAAGGGCAAGGTCAATCTCGTACTCGGGCCCGCCGGAAAACTCGAAGAATTCAAAGACACGCCGGACGCCATGTTCCGACAGAACGGTTCGCAGGACTTCAGGAGTAATCGCTGCTTCAAAGGCATCGGCGGGGAAAACAACGACTCGTGGCGGGATGGCTTTGATTAATTCCGTGGGATAATAGTAGCCGCCTGTGACCTGCCAGCGACCTTTTAACTGGCCCCACAGGGCATCACTTTCTTCCTTCCCCAGCGTCCGGCGGTACGGCAATATTTCGGCAGAATTCATCCGTTCAGACTTGATTCCTTAAAGATTTGACAGATATCTGGGACTGCTCGCCATTGTTATTCTCACAATGCCAGGTTTTTATAGCTCACGGAGACGATCCTGCTAAATAAACCGTGTGACCATTTTTACGAATACCAGCACCGCAGGTAAACCGATCCAACGATGGCAGCGGAAACGTGTTTCCGCGAGTTGGCGCTGTCCGCGCAGGACAAAAAAAGAAAAAGAAAACAAAAGATTATTTGCTGTTTGCGGTTGCTTCGCTGTCAAGAGCGAGAACGGTTGTCGGGTTGCGCCAGACGCGTCCGAATGATTGGGAGACACGTTTCACCGAGGGTGCCGGGGAGACGCTGGCGTCGGTGGAGAAATAGCGTTTTCCGGTTGCTGTGTCCTCATAGACGTAGAGAGGGAGTAGGGTGTCTGGCGAAACTGGCTCGTCTTTGGCGGGAGTGATAGGGAGGCAGTAAAAGAGCGGTTGCCCCTGCAGTTTTTTCGTCGCGTAGACGGGGACGAGACCATCGTGGGCGCGGTCGGGGGGAATGGCGTAAAAAGGGATCGCGCTGATTTGTCGCCACGCTTGTCGTGCCTGTACCTGATCGCGTAGCGCGTAGGAAACCGTGCCGACCGGCGACCGGATCTGGTAGACAGGCACGGGCAAAGCGAGGCGCGAGTCGGCGAGGTCGAGCCGGTACATCATCTGGTTGTAGTTGTAGCGCGGGATGATGTCCTGTACATCCGAGAACGTGTTGGTGTAGGTGCCCTCAAAATAGATCGTCCGACCGTTGTTCTGATCGAAGAGCGGATGCTGGGTGGGGTTATAAAACGTGTAGCGGTCGTGCGTGGCTATCTTACGGGCATATACCCAGGGACCGACCGGCGTATCGGCTTCCGCGAACCACACCTCGCCTAAGTATGACGGGGTCCCGTGCGCCTGCGTGGTAATCAAAACCCATCGGCGGCGGTACTCATTCCAGTAGACGGAGCCGCCGTGCGACAGGACGGGCGCGTCGGTGAGAATGTCGCGGAGTGGGGTCAATGCTTCGTCGGGGCGCATTTTCCCTTTAACGATCAGTTCCTGTACCTCGGTCATGCCGACAGCGGGTGTGTGACGCTTCCACCCCCAGACGATCCGCCCGTTCCTGCGCTCGATCTGCGTGTCGGCACCTGCGAAACGCGTTCCCGGCAGGAGACAGGTAAAACCCTCGTAGGTTGCAGGGTCGGTCAGGGAGTTGAGGCTGGCACGGGCACGCACCAGCGGGAACGCTCCCATCGTTTCCGGTTGAAAGTACAGATAGTCTGTCCCGCCCTGTGTAACGTGGATCGGGTGACCGTTGGGATGGAGCGGATCGGCGATGTCGAACGCGTGAATCGGCTCAAAAATCGCTTTGGTGTCGTTGAACGCAGCGAGACCCGACCGGGTCGGTTTCATCGCCGCATTCACTTCCGCGAAATGGGTAAGCAGTTTCTCCTCACCGCTGACTTTGAGCGTGAAGGTGCCGCCGACCCATACCGGACCTTTGGACTCCGGAAGCGGGATCATCGGGCGACTGAAACCGCTGTTGTCTACCCAGTAAGTAAAATCAATGCCGCGCTCCGGGGGCAGACCGCCCTTACCCGGCAGGAGCGACGTTGCCCCCGAGGTCGCGAACTGTCCCAGCACATACGAGGGTCGGTCGGTGTCGCCCCAGAACCAGTAGAGTTTACCTTTGTAGGGAGACATCAGCACCGTATCCTGACCGACCACCAGACCATTGATCAGCGGCTCCTTGATCGGCGTCGGCAGACTCAGGGAAACGCTGTCCCGGTAAATCCCGCCGCCCGTGATGCGGTACAACCGTTCGGCGATGTTGACACGCCTCACTTTGATGACGGCTTTACCCGCCGCAGTCAACCGGATGGCAATGCCGCTATTGCCGAAAGCGTCTTTGGGATACGTGTAACCGGGGCTGCTGACCTTGAAGTAAACATTCTGCCCGAGGAGGTCCGGGTCGTCAATCGCGACAACCCCGTTGCTATCGGTGTAGAAGCGGATATGGTTCGCGGTGCGCAGTTCGACCAGCGGAACGCCGCGCCCGGTGGTGTCATCCACAACGGAAATGCCGAAGCGGGCGACCGGCACTTGCGCGAGGAGCGGTACCGCGAGAAAGACTGCGGACACGAAAGGAAGGAAGAAACACAACTGCCGCTTGTGCATGATTAATCCAAGGCGAGACGGGATACGCCTGTAGAATATCCCGCCCGCCATTGTTTAGGTAGTTTTTACCTATTCTTTCAACGTGCTCAGACCCACGTCAATATATTGACCGCCGCCAGTCTGGTGGCAGTGAATCGCGATGCTGTTTTTCCCCGGTTTGAGTGCCGCCCGTCCTTCCGGTGTGAATGGTGTCAGGTCGTAATCGCCGGTGAAGCCCGCCACTTTCGCCGCCAGAACGCCGTTGATATAGATTTCGGCTTCCTCGTCATGGTGCAGGTTGAGATGCAGGTTTTCGAACGTGCCTTCGGGCATCGTGAACTCGCGCCGTATCCAGATGTCGGAGCTGCTCCATGTCGTGCGCACGACGGCTCCCGGCGTATCCTTCGTACCGAATCCGGCTTCGCCGGATTTCCAACCCGAGTCGTCGAATCCAGCCTGGAACCAACCGGCGGACGGTGCTTCGTTGGTGTAACGCCATACCAGTCCCGTCTTTTGTGAGGTCGGCACCACCGTGGTGATCGTTGGCGGCTCCGGAATCGGTGCCCAGCCACGCGCCGTATTTTTGTCCCGCTTCACCCACTTCTGCCAAGTCGCCGGATCGTCTATCATCTTGATGAATACACCGCCAACCACAGTACGCGCCTGGAATCCGGCTTTTTTCGGTTCGATAGTGCGGTACCAGTCGGTCATCGGCACGCGGTCGGTGGTCGCATTCAGGAAATCATACACCGGAGTGACCAGCGAGATAAAATCGTTGCGGTCGCCGGTCAGCGTCGCTGTCCAGATCGTCCAGTCGAGTTTCGTGTAGTTATCGCGGTTGTCGAGCGGCAGACCGTAGCGATTCATCTTCGTTTTGTAATAGTCCATTTCCTTGCGGAGGACGGACTTGGGGAACAGGTTCAGCCCGAGAATCCGGTCCCACGCCAGGTTATATTTCTGGCTCCAGGATTCCGGTTTGTCGAACGCGAGGCGATAATGGTCGCCGCTATCGCCCTCTTTGATCCATCGGGCGGCGAACGATTCCGCCGTTTTGCGGTACTTTTCGGCGTTCGGCTTGTCGCCGCGCAGTTCGCAAAGGTAGGCGTAGGCTCCCAGTGCCTCGATAGCCTTCGCGGAAAGGTTGACGTTGTGCGCCAGGTGCCCGGCGAAGTCGTCGGTGGAAAGCTGACTTTCCGGGTCGAAGCCTTTGTCCGCCAGATATTCCGCCCACTGCGTGATCTTGGACCAGTACGGCGCGACAAAGTCGGCGTTGCCCTCGGATTTCGCCAGTGCCGCCAGCATCAGGAGCATATTGCCCGACTCTTCCACCGGCATCTGGTTGTCTTCCGTGCGCTCGCCGCCACCGTATACCTGCCCGTTGGCGACCGGATAGGTTCCCAGGTCGTGCGGGGCGAACGGCCACTTCCAGCGCGACGACACGGAGTATTGGAGCAGGGGCACCAGCGATGCCTTGAGCAGCGTCGGGCTGAACAGGAGTAGTTGCGGGGATGCCGGATAAAGAATATCTACAGTGGCGATACAGCCGTTGCTGAAGTTCTCTTTGGAAAACGAGAGCGGTTGACCGTTCGCATCCGCGACCACCTTCTGTCCAGCCAGACCCTGACGATATGCCAGTGCGGCGATCCAGGCGTATTCTTTCCCGCCGACGCGGTTCAGGTCCGCCATCAACTCGGTGTCGAAGTCGAGGCACCGTTTTTGCAGTTTCGCGTAGTCGCGGTCCGCGGTTTGCAACATCTGATCCACGGTCATACCGTTGCGTTTCCAGTACGGGCGCAACTTGCGGCGGAAGAACATGATCGAGTATTCGTCGTTGTATGCCAGCATCAGATGGCGCGATACCGGTTTGGATGCCACTTTGCCAAAATCCAGCACGAAAGCCGAGACCGGGATTTCCTCCCCTGCCGGACGCGGCATGCGCGTGTCGTCCTGCGCGGGGATTTGACCATTTGCCGCGAACGATTCCGTCGTCGCGGTCCGGGACGCGATCACCGCCTTCGCGCCCGGCTCCGATGCGGCGACATAGACGTGTCCCCAGTCAATGCGCAGATCATCGCCGCGCTTTTGCAATACCTGCTGCGCTTCGCTTCCCATGCGGAGTGCGGTCAGGTTGCCGATCTTTTGCCGTTCCCATACCACCTTCTGCTCTTGTTTATCCACGGCGAGTTGCGCACTGGCGTCGAAGTACAGCGACGTCGCATGCGACTTTCCATCGGTAGAGCGGACTTCCCACGTCAGATACGTCACCGGTCGGCTCAGGAGGTCCAGATCATCGGGAAGGAGCGGCGAGGTGAACGTCAAGGAAACCTCTACACCCGCTCCCGCGAATGTGTAGATGGTGCGCGTCGGCAACACTTCCACGTGCGTCTGTTCCAGAGCCGGAACGGCAGATGGGTCCTTGCCCATGAGTCGGTATGTTTTGCCGTCAATACGGATCAGGTTGCTCAGCGATTGGGTGCTACCGGTCCAGTGGCGCGTGTCCTCACCACTGAGCGTGTCGGCACTCGACCAGACGCTGAAATAAGGATCATGGGTGACCAGCGGCACGGACGGCGGGCGCGTTATCTCTTTCTGTGCCGAAACGGGGGGAGCCGTCGTGTTGTTCATTGCCAGAACTGCCGCAACGCCGAGCGCGGATAGGGTGAAAAAAGTGAATCGTTTGACATTCGGTGTCATGTTGAATTGTATTGTCATATTCGTTTTGCGACGCGGTTCACTTCGGTTGGAGTGAGGCGGTGGTCCCTTTGTTTGCTTCACGATACAGAGCGTTGAGTTGCGACGGGGTGACAGCGACGTAGTCAGGACCGAGCAACTCCAGTGTTTTTTTCAGATCGGACAGGTTCGATCCCCAGTTCCATATGAAGGCGTTGACGAATGCCGGGCGTGCCCCCGCCGCACGGGCGCGGATCTGACCCGCCAGATGCTCGGGACCGCTCCCGCTCGTCGCCGCACGAAACACCGATTGACCGCTTGGTAATTTGTAGGTGATCTCGCGATACGCCGTGTCCCCGGCGTGACCGTAGTCGGGCAGAAGATAGTCGAGACCCGGCAACAGGGGACCGACACGGGCGATGTCGTCTTTCGTAACATCCATGAGGCGGATGGTGTTCATGTCCATGCGCTCCATGTAGTCCTGCGTGCGTGTGTAGAACCAGCGAAACGCACCGTCCTTATCTTTGAGCGACGCTCCCCAGGACGACGGATACATATATGCGACACCCGACACATCGCAAATGAACTCGTCGTTAGGCGTCGCCTGTTCGTAGTACCAACGCGCCCAGGACGGAGCGAGGTCCAGGATCGCCGGACTCATGCCCCAACCGACCGGGACAGTGCCACGCACCGGGTCATCGAAGTAGCGGCGGAAGTAGCCACGCCAGGTACACAGATTGTCGCCGTCCGACATCGTGAACGAGACATAGATCTTTTTGGGGTCCAGCGGCGGCGCGGGCGGACGCGGCTTCTGCACCAGACGGTCGGCACGGACGCCGCTATGGACAGACAGGTTCGTGATCAAGTCGCTTACCAGAGTGACTTTGCCGAGGCGACCGGCGAGGGCGACGCCGTCGCTTTCCTGGAGCCCTATCCCGTCGCCATGCCACCAGAAGCCGCGCACGACCGCACCGAGCGGCATTCGGGCGAGAAGCGCGTTCACCTCCGCGACCTCGCGGAACGAATCCGCGCCGGGCAGCTGCTGTGCCTCCGGTCCGGTGATCCAGAAGACGGAAGCCCGTGCGGCGATCAGCGAATCCACCGCGCCCTGATGAAAGACCGCCGGGTCCAGAGTACACGTCAGGTACGGATCGAGGCGCGGCATAACACTGGTTCGCAGGTATCGCAGGGCGTCCGCGTTGTTTTTGAACCGCCCCCGGAGGTCCACTTTCATCGGCACCTTGACGCGTTCCGCCAGTTGCGGCGTCATCGCGACGAGCAGATCGTCCGCGCCCGCCAGCGACACCGCGAGGCAGGGGGATACATACACCTTCGGGTCGCAAACGACCGCTCCTTTGAACTCCGAACGGAACTGATCCACGAGCGACCACGGATCGGCGACCGGGATCGAAGCATCGATGACCTTTTGCTCCCGCAACGCTTCCAGCCAGCGTGCATCATCGTCGTCGAAAAGGAAGTAGACTCGCGGCTGCTTCCGATTCACGATTCCCTGAAGCGAGGTCAGGAACAGCTTCTCGTCTTTCGTCATATTCCGCACATCGGCGACGTATAACTGGCGAGCGGGCTGGGGCATCTTCGGCTGAAAGGTCGCATAGCGGCGTGCGACTTTCGGTAGTGTCAGGTTTGTGTAGACAACCGGGCGCGGCAGGGCATTCAGACTACGGAAGGCAACCGTCTCTTTCGGCTTGCTCAAAAGTCCGCGCCGCGCCAGAGCCGCCACGGTCGCCCGTGCGATGACCTGAGGCGTATAGTAGTCTTCGCGGTCTCCCTCGGGTACCCGATACGTCCAGGCGTCCACCGCGCCCTGAAACGCTCCTTTTTCCTGAACCACCAGCGCGACCAGCGGTCGTTGGGCGGTTCCCATAGCAGGTACAACACGCACCCCGCCCGGCAGGGACTGGGGATCGAGCCATTGCGGAGCGGCACGCGATGTTGCCGCCGGTCTGCCGGAAAATAGGGGGGTAAGGCGCAACGGGTCGCCGGGCGATATTTGCGCCGAAGTCGGGCTACTTGGGGTGCTCGGTCCGGCGAAGCCGCCGACACCGATCCCGTTCGGACCCCATAACGCCGGGGCTTCCTGATGTCCCAGGTCGAGAAACGCGTCGCCGGGGCGTGCCAGGTCGGCGTTCGCAAGGGAGACGGGCTTGCCGTCGATGCTGCCCGCGAAATCGCTAACGACGAATGTTCGCCGGGGGCGGCGCATCTGCACCGATAGATCGGCAAAGGCGGCATCGTCCGGTGCCACCGATTCCACGCGTATGGTTTTCCAACCCGAAAACG
>JACMIS010000142.1 GCA_014381035.1 Armatimonadota bacterium | reverse complement strand
TTCGACGGACACCCGATCCAATGGATGTGGGATCTGGACGCCACCGAATACCGTTTCGACCCGAATCCGCTTTACAACGACTATTTCGCGACCGGGGTCGTCACCGAACAGGGCTGGCCCGTAAGTTACATCCCCGCCGACGCCGTTCCGAACACCGATCAACAGGCGAAGAAGAACGAGCGGCAGTGGACGGTGGCGGCTATCGTTAACGCCGTGATCGGGGCGGGGCTGACTGTCGAGCGACTGGGCGAGCACCCGGACCCGTACTGGAACCAGTTCCCGAACATGCCGGACGATGTGCGGCGACGCCTGCCGAATACGTTCTCGCTAATGGCGACGAACCTGTAGCGGGGGTTTTCACCCACCGGTAAAAGCCCCGTTACGATTTCGACGCCAGAAGCGAGAATGTGTTCGGTAGGCGGCGGCGAATGTCGTCCGGCATGTTCGGGAACTGGTTCCAGTACGGGTCCGGGTGTTCGCCCAGTCGTTCAATCGTCAGCCCCGCCCCGATGACGGCATTCACAATCGCCGCCACCGTCCACTGCCGCTCGTTTTTCTTCGCCTGCTGGTCGGTGCTCGGGACGGCGTCGGCGGGAATATAGCTCGCGGGCCAGCCCTGCTCGGTGACGACTCCGGTGGTGAAATAGTCGCTGTACAACGGGTTCGGGTCGAAGCGGTATTCGGTGGCGTCCAGGTCCCACATCCATTGGACCGGGTGCCCGTCGAACAGGTAGAGTTTCCCGCCCGGTTTCAGCAACCGCGCCACGACCCGCGCCCAGGCATCCAGATCCATGATCCAGCAGATCGCGCCACGCCCGGTATAGACCAGATCGGCGGTGTCGTTCAGTTCGTCCGGGGTTTCCAAAATATCACAGCGGTACCAGTGCGCGGGGGCGTTCAGGAGCGCGGACTTGGCTCGCGCGACCTCGATCATCCGGTCCGAAATATCCACGCCGATGACCTCGCGGGCACCTATATTCAGGAGCGAGAGCGTGTCCTTTCCCCCGGCGCATTGCAGGTGGATCGCCCGCTGGCACCAGGTATCCAGGTTTTGCAGAAACGCGAACTCCGGCTCGCAGAAAGACTTTCCGCCCGACTGCAGAAACGCCACGTCGGTTTCGACCTCGCGTGCATAACGGTTCGCCGCCTCGTTCCACGCGGCGCGGTTCTGCTCATGCAGGGCGGTAATATCGTGCGAGTTGTCGTTCGTTGGCATCGCGTTTAACTTTCAAAAACGACTCAGGTGAAGTAGGGCCACATCCCCAGCCGGTAGAAGGGAATAGACAGTTCGGCGGCTTCCATGCGGTCCGGCGTCTCGCCTTCGACCGTGAGTCTCACCGCGCAGACGTTGTCCTCGTAACGAAGTGAGTCGTGGTATGCGACCACGTTCAAGGTTTCGTCGGGCAGGGGCATATGGACGAACTCGCCGGTCAGGATCACCGTGTCGCCGTTCAAGCGGACAGAAGGCGACGTCCCCGTCTCCGCCGGGCGCAACTCCCGGCCCCAACGCACGGCGTCGCGCACATCGTACTCAACACTGTACTCGCAGTGTACCCTCGGTGATTCACCCATCCAGACACCCGCACCGATGTTGCCCGAAGGAAGCCGGAAAAACACCTTGACATAGCCGACGAGCCGCACGACTTCCGTGATGACAATGCTCATGACGGCAGGTCCGTCTCCTGTCTCGTCAGGCGCACTGTGCCGCCTTCGCCGACGGAAACGTGCAGATCGTAGCCCTCCATCATCGCCATCCCGACGAGGATGTTGCCTCCCGCACTGATGACGAAAGCCTCGCGCATCGCCCCGTCCCAAAAAACTTCGGCGCGATAGTATGACGAAATCATCTGACTACCATCCGCAAGAATGGCGACCGCCTGGGTGCGCAACTCTTTTTCGTATCGCTCCTTACCAAGCGAGACGACTTCCGCATCGGAATAAGTTGACATACTCATTTTGCTTCCTCCACATTCTCATACGCAATCGGGGCGGGCGACATCGCCCGCCCCAAACAAGCGATCTGCTTACAGGTTGCGATATTTCTCCGGTAACGCAGCAATCGAGCCGGAAACCAGTTCGACCGATTTTTTCATGAGCGCGGTCTCGCTTTCCGTAAGCGGGACTTCCAGAATCCGCTCCACGCCGCCCGCGCCAAGTAGCACCGGGACGCCGAAGTGGATACCGGACACACCGTACTCGCCTTCCAGATACGCCGACACGGGGACGACGCGTTTTTTATCTTTTAAGATCGCCTCGACCATTTGCACGGTCGCCGCCGCCGGGGCGTAGTACGCCGAGCCGGTTTTGAGCAAGCCGACGATCTCGCCGCCGCCTTTTTTCGTGCGCTCGACGATCTCCGCCAGTCGTTCGGGCGAAATGAACTGCGTCACCGGGATGCCCGAAATCGTCGTGAACGACGGCAGGGGGACCATTTCGTCGCCGTGACCGCCCATCAGCATCGCCTGCACATCTTCCACGGAAACGCCCGCTTCCTTGGCGATGAACGTCCGGTAACGCCCTGCGTCTAAAATGCCCCCTTGACCCATGACGCGGTTTTTCGGGAAGCCCGACACTTTGTACGCCAAATATGCCATCGTGTCCATCGGGTTGTTGACGATAATGATATTCGCGTTTGGCGACGTTTGGGCGACCTTTTCAATGTTCGACGCGGTAATGTCGGCGTTGATCGCCAGCAGATCTTCGCGGGTCATGCCAGGCTTCCGTGGCGCACCGGAGGTCAGGACGACCACATCGGAATCGGCGGTTTCGTCGTAGCCGTTGGTGCCGGTGATATGAATATCGAACCCTTCAATCGGTCCCGCCTGCAGAAGGTCCAGCCCCTTGCCCTGCGGAATGCCCTCGGCGATGTCTACCAGTACCACATCGGCTAATTCCTTGCTGGCGATCCAGTGGGCGCAGGTGGAACCGACAAATCCGGCTCCGATAATAGTAACTTTTTTTCGCATGGGTATATCTTTCTGTGCGGAAAATGTCCGCGGCAAACATTGTCGGGCGTTCTCGAAAAATCTTCCGATTTCGGGGTGCCCCGGTTCATTATGCCAAACCAGAACGATAGCGGCAAGGGGAATAATGACACGTGAGGAAAATCGCTCATTTCAAGGTACTCTGAGACTAAAGATTCGCCGGAGAAAAGCCCGTAGGGTCCCGATTATGGAGCCGATAAACGGCATGTATACCGTATCAAATTTCTATTTTAATAGCAGAATCCGTTGTGGCACGCTTTTCGCAGGATAATGTTTTATTGATGGCGAACCGACTTATATAGCAGAACAACTATGATCGAACAACAAGAAAAAAGCGGCGATTACGGCGCGGCGATTCGTGGCGATGAAGCAACCGTGGCGTGGTCAAACCAGACCGGTCTGGGTGGCACCGAAGCCGGACGCTATCCGGTAGACACGATGAACCGGTTCGCGCTGGCACTTGGCGGCGTCTTACTGGTCGCACTGGTGCTACTGTGCTTCCGCCTTGCTTACGATGGCATTCAAACCGACACGGAAAAGAAAGGGTTTACGGGAAAGCAATATCTCGATGACGAGTCCGTTACCGCGTACACGGGTCCCGGTGCTCCGGCGGGAAGGGGGAATCTGTCCCCCGTCGCGCCCCGCTCCGCGCCGCAACCCGTGGTACAGGCTCCCGTCAGTATGCCCCTCCCCGTTCCGGTCGCCCCGTCAACCGGGCGGCGGGTGATTTTCGCATCTGACACGGAGCGTGAGCGTGTCACCGGTTTGCTCGCCGATTGCCGCGCCGCATATGATGCGTCCGGCGAGGTTTCGCAGAAATGGTTCGCGACGGCAGGTACCTTCAAAGTGGTGGAGCGTTTGAACGCGGAGAACACCACCGCGAACACTATGGAAGCAGACGCGCCCCGTCCGCTTTCCGCCAAAGAATGGAACTCGATTGATACACAGATCGAGGGGATCGCGGCGACAGTGGCACTCGCGACACAACCCGCCCGCTACCCTCTCGCGCTTCAGGAAACCAGCATGGGACTGCGCCGCGAGATGCAAACCTATCTGCAAACGGCACGCACCGCGCTCGTCCAATCTGACCCGCAGAAACGAAGCCAGATTCAGGCACGTGCAAACACGCACCGGCAAAAAGCGGGGCAACTCCTGGGCACACTCGAATCCGCCGTAAAAAGCGGCAATATTGCGGAAGGAAGCGGGGAGTAGGTTTTTGGGTGTTGGGTGTTAGGACCGCTTGTCGTTTCGCCGCCGGTAACGGACCTGCATGCGAGCACGCCCCCGACACCTAACACCCAAAAAACTCGTTACGCCGCAAGCCGCAATTCGGGGGTGGCTGTTGCGACGCCTTCTATCGCCGAGCGTTCTGTGACCATCGCCGCCGTGATCACGCACTCGTCCCAACGCTCCGACGGGGCATCGTACATTAGGTCCAGAAGCAATTCCTCTAAAATCGCCCGCAAGGCGCGGGCACCGGCACCACGGCGCAACGCTTCCTTCGCAATCGCAACCAGGGCATCGTCCGTGAACTGAAGCGTGATGCCGTCCATCTCCAGATACTTGCGGAACTGTTTGACGAGGGCGTTCTTCGGTTCGGTCAGAATGCGGATCAATGCGTCCTCATCCAGTGCGTCCAGTGTCGCGATGACCGGGAGTCGCCCGACGAACTCTGGTATCAAGCCGAACTTGCTTAAATCTTCGGCAGTAAGCTGTTCCAATGCCGTCGCGGAACGTTCGGCGCGGTTCTCACTATTCAGACGACTTTCCACTTTCGCCCGGAAACCGATCCCCTGTTTGCCGATTCGCTTCTCAATGATCTCGGTCAGTCCGCCGAACGCGCCGCCGCAAATAAACAGAACGTTCGACGTGTCGAACGGGATCGTTTCGCCGTGCGGGTGTTTGCGCCCCCCTTGCGGCGGGACATGCGCGACCGTACCTTCGATGATTTTGAGCAACGCTTGCTGAACCCCTTCGCCCGAAACATCACGGGTGAGGGAAGGCGAGTCGTTTTTACGAGCGATCTTGTCAATCTCGTCAATGTAGATGATGCCGCGTTGGGCGTTCTTGAGCACGCCCGGAAACGCGTCGCCGTTGTCCGCGACCTGGATCAGGCGCAAAAGGATGCTTTCGACATCCTCGCCGACATATCCCGCCTCGGTGAGACTGGTCGCGTCGGCGATGGCGAAAGGAACGTTCAGGATACGGGCGAGCGTTTGCGCGAGCAGGGTTTTACCGCTACCGGTCGGACCGACGAGCAGAATATTCGACTTTTGCAGTTCGATCTCGGTTTGCGGCGCATGAAGCCGTTTAAAGTGATTGTAGACCGCGACGGAAAGGACTCGCTTCGCCGCGTCCTGCCCGACCACGTACTGATCCAGAATCCGGTGAATCTCGCGGGGACGGGGTACCTGCGCGATCTCACTCTGCCACTCGCCACTCTTCTCCTCGGTGCGAATGATGTCGTTACACAGGTCCACGCAGTCGAGGCAAACGCCGCCATGCACGCCGAGGATAAGCTTGCGCACCTGCTCCCGGTTCTTGCCGCAAAGCACGCACCGGCTATCGTTACGGTCATATCCCCATCGGCTCATAACTTGTTCCCTGCTTTTGGATTTCAACCACAACGGACACAAAGATTTTCAAGGTTGGTGGCGCGAAAGTTACCCCAGAACATTTTCGCCAATTGCCGATTCAGTTCAGCCACCTCGATAGTCAGTGAAGCGCAAAACCTTAAAATCTTTACCTTGAAATCTCTGTGCCCGTTGTGGTTGAAATCCCCTAACGTTTGTCGCGTTCGATCACGGTGTCTATCAAGCCGTAGGCGACCGCTTCTTCGGCACGCATGAAGTAGTCCCGGTCGATGTCGCGCTTGATTCTCTCGAACTCTTGTCCTGTATGACCCTGCAAGATTCGCGCCAGCTCCTCGTTCATCTTCAGGATCTCCCGCGCCTGAATATCGATATCAATCGCAGTGCCCTGGAACCCGGCGGAAACCTGGTGGATCATGATCCGGGAGTGCGGGAGCGAATACCGCTTGCCCTTCGCGCCGCCTGCGAGTAACAGTGCTCCCATCGAGGCTGCCATCCCGACACAGATCGTGGAAACGTCGCACTTGATGAGTTGCATCGTGTCGTAGATAGCGAGTCCCGCAGACACGGAGCCGCCCGGCGAGTTGATGTACAGGTCGATATCGCGGTCGGGGTCATCTTTCTCCAGAAACAGCAGTTCGGCGATGATAAGGTTGGCAATCTGATCGTTCACCGGTGTTCCCAGAAACACGATTCGGTCTTTCAGGAGACGCGAGTAAATATCATAGGAACGCTCCCCGCGGGCATCCTGTTCGACGACATAAGGAATTAGACTCATAATTTGTTTTGTTTTCGTCCGGTTGTGGAACAACGAGTGGGAAAAGAATCCACGCAGGCGGCACGTATCCTGCTATCTTTTTCTGATAATACCCGTGTGATAGTGTTTGTCGTTACATCGTAGCACCCGCAATCGGTTTTCTTAAAGCAGTACATTATAGCCGGGTTTTTACAGGGAAGCCCATCACAACCGAGTGACTACTGGAGCAGAATATAGCAAGAGAGTAGTATGGATATACACGAATCTATCCTGTCATGAGGTCGGTTGCGCACGGGCGCAACGAACTTTTCCTCGCGCCCGAACGTAAAAAGCTTTTACAACATCATAGTGAACGATTAGAACGTTCTTTTCAGTCATGTCTCTTTTACCGTCATCGCCAAACCTGCCTTCGTTGTCTGCTCAGCAGACAACGGAACTTGCCACGTTCCTCCTGCATCATAGCAGTGAACAGGGCATCGCGGCGTTCGAGGTAGTGCGCGATACGTGGGCCTGTGTCTATCTTTCCCCACAAGCCCGTGTTTTTCTCGGGAGCACGAACGACACGGATGAGCCTCCCTATCTTGGCAATCTGACGACCGCCCTCGAATCGCGCTCCCGCGCCGCAAAGGAGCCATTGCTCTTATCGCTCCCGGAACGCTGTCTGGAAATACAGGGGGGATACTCTCCGGGCACCGACACCAGCTTTGTCGCGGATCGAAACGCGCCGAAACAGTTCTATGTGCTGCTACGCGAAGCGGAACGCAGCGAGATTCGTTTGCGCGAAGAACGCGACCGTCTGGAACGCGCTCTTGCCGCTACGGGGCAAGCGGTCTGGGACTGGGACTTGGAGACGGGGGAGGCGTATGTTTCGCCGCGCTGGGCACAGATGCTCGGCAGACCGGTGGGCAACACCGATGTGGACGCCTTATATTCGCCGGAAAACTGGCTGGATGCGGTCCACCCCGATGACCAGAACCCGGTCGCGGACGCCTATGCGGCGTTTATCGTCGGGGACCGGGCAGAGTACACCATCGAGTTCCGGATACGACATGCGGGGGGGGACTACCGATGGATTCGCTCCACGGCGAGCGCACTCCGCCGGGATGACAATACGGCGTGGCGTGTGACCGGGGCGCACACGGATATTACCGAGCGCAAGGAACTGGAATCCACGCGAGAAGCCTTGCTGTACCAGCAAAGCCGGATCGCGGAAACTTTGCAACGGGTCTTGTTGCCGCTACCGGGCGGGACCAATTATCCCGGCTTGGAAACCGCACTTCTGTATGAGCCGGCGAGTGAGGAAGCGAAAGTAGGAGGCGACTTCTGCGACGCCTTCCCGATCAGTGGCGAGGAGGTCGCGTTAATTGTTGGCGATGTGATGGGGAAGGGATTAAGAGCGGCGGTCGCTACAGCGGAGATCAAGTTTTCGTTACGAACGCTTCTGCGACAATACCGTGATCCGGCGATTGCGTTGCGCCTGTTAAACCGGCTGATGTGGGAATCCTACAAAGAGGAACGCGGGCAAAATCCGCCGCTGGTGCCTATTGCCGTGGTCGTTGCCAACACCCGCACCCACTACATTCGCGCCGCCGTTGCCGGCGCGGAGGCTCCCATGATCCTGCACCGTGATCCGGAAACCGGGGCGACGAACACGCAGGAAGTCACCTGCGGCGGACTGATGATAGGGACGCTACCCGAGGAAGACTACGAGCGGCAGATCATCTCGATGGGAACAGGTGACTGCCTCTTGATGACGACGGATGGCTTGACCGAGGTACGTGACGCCTGGACGGACTCTTTTTTAGGCACGAAAGGCGTCGCACGCCTGACGCACCACGCGCTATCATCGCACCGTCCCTTGGAGGAAGTCAAGGGCGCGGTCCTCAACAGCGTGCGCAACTACGGCGGCGGGCAAAGCGCACTCCGCGACGATGTTTCCATGGTACTGGCTCGCTGGCGCTCCACAAACGATTCTTGAGCAGGTGATCACGGAAGCCGCACTCCCGATCAACTTTCTACCAAACGTAGTGCGTCCAGAAGTAGGTATAGGTCGCCCAGGCGTTCGAGATGATGCCGAGCGCGAGTAGTCCCCATTCCCAGAGCGACACGCGCCCGCCGCGTCGGTCGAGCAACAGAAGCCAGATCCACGGGAGCGACACGATCTCGTAGCGATAACTGAACTGGTTGCCGCCGGGATCAGCGTGCAGTATAAGGGCAACCGTGAGCAGTATCACCGCCGTCCAGGAGACACGTCGAAGCACTATATCCCGCGACCCCGGACGAATAAGAAGCAGTAAAAAGGGAGAGGCAGAAATTATCGAACCTCCCTTGAGAGCCGGTTTGACATACGGGAAGTCACGGACGACATCCCACGACGACGAAAACAGGATGGCACGAATATTGAGCGGGATCGCCTGCAATGACCAGAAACCGTACTTATACCAGTACTCCAGATGCTGGTATGTGATGCGCGCATAACCGAAATCGAGCGGATTATGGAACCGGGCGTTGTTGTACCAGAGCGTCGCCAACCCGAGTACTGTGGGGAATACGCAAAAGAGCAGGAGATCCCCGAACTGGCGTCGTACCCGTCGTAAGAAGGGTTCGCCCGGTTCGCCCTCGTTTCTATTTCGGAACGGGTCGTAGCGCACCATCAGGTACATATATAACGGCGCGGTCAGGATGATTTCGGTGCGATTACCGTAAGCGATAGCGAAAAGCACCCCGGCAAGAAGCGGGCTACGGTCATGAAGAATCAGCACCATCGCGCCGAGTTGTCCGAACAGCGACAACGTCATCGCGATTTGCCAGCCGTTCGCCATCGTCATGTTGACAAATGCCCACGAGCCGAACACCAGCCAGACCACGAACAAAGCGCGGCGCGGAAGGGAATCCCCGTAGCGGCGCGATAACAGCGTCGCGAACCAGGCGATGAACATCGCGAGCACGGCGGTTGTGACCACGGTCGGGCAATCCTCGTTTTTGCGCATGTCCTGCAACGCGACCAGTGGCATATGGCAGACGACGCTACCGAGCGGGAAAACGGTATAAAAACGGTTCTCGAACGGCACCAGTTCATTCAGCCAGGAAACATCTTCGCGAAGACCGAGTTCCCCGTGATGCAGGATCGCTTTGGCGACACGAAACTGATAGTCATAAAAGTACGGCGCGTCGGGGTTCGCAAAGCGGAAAACAGTGTAAACGAAGCATAGAAACGCCACGAGGACGAGTCCACGCAAAACACTGGCACGGTTCGGGAATACTCTTTTAGGGCGGGGCGGGGTGCTCATGTAATCAATTTTGGCAGAAACCATGCCACGTCTTTACCGTCCGAAGAAAAACAGATACATCGGATTGTTGCGATACGGATAGGACGGGTGCCGTGTATGGCTAACTGTCTGATTCATCGGGCGGACAGAACCACTCGGTTAACCGTACTTGGACGTTGGCGAAGTCGTCGGTCGGGTCCGTCGGCTCGTTATCCACAGGATAGTGCTCGAACTCCAGCCACAACTCAAATGTCGGAGTATCCACCGTGCGTAAACCTTTCCCGGTCGAATCCTTATTCTGTCGGACGTGAGTCCCGCCCGCCTGACGTTGATACCTACCACGGGTCATGATACACTGATGCGGCAATTTTGCGAAAGACCCGCGCCGAAGAAGGAACTTCGTCCGGCGCGGGTCTTTTGTCGCGTCACCCTTCCGTACGATACACATTTGATTATTACAGGTTTTTATTATGGCACAGCAGTTACGAAATATCGCTATCATTGCACACGTTGACCACGGCAAAACAACGCTTCTCGACGGTATGCTCAAGCAGGGCGGTGTCTACCGGGAAAACCAGGAAGTCGCCACCCGCGTCATGGACCGCATGGATCAGGAAAAAGAGCGTGGCATTACGATCATTTCCAAGCATACGGCGATCTCCTACAAAGACGTGAAAATCAACGTGGTGGACACCCCCGGACACGCCGACTTCGGCGGCGAAGTCGAGCGCGTCATGCTCGTCGTGGACGGCGTCTTGCTTCTGGTGGACGCGGTAGACGGTCCGATGCCGCAGACGCGCTTCGTGCTGGAAAAAGCCTTGCAATCCGGTCTGAAAGCCGTCGTCGTCGTCAACAAGATCGACCGCCCCGATGCTCGCCCGGACTGGGTCGTCAACCAGACGTTCGACCTGTTCGCCGCTCTCGGTGCGACCGACGAACAACTGGATTTTCCCGTGGTGTATACTGCCGCGCTCAAGGGCATCGCGACGCTGGACTGGGAGAACTCCCCGGCGGAAAATCTGCAACCGCTGTTTGATACCATTCTGGAGCACGTGCCTTCGCCCAAGATCAATGGCGACGCGAGTGCGGGTGTGCAAGCCATGGTTTCCACGATTGACGGCGACCCGTTCCTCGGACGCCTCGGTATCGGCAAGGTCTTTTCCGGCACGCTGAAGACCAACCAGACCGTGACCGTGTTCCGCCGCGACGGAACCTCGTACAACGCGAAGGTACAGCAAGTGTCCGTCTACGAAGGGCTGAAGCGGTCTCCGGTAGACGCGGCGTTCCCCGGCGACATCATCGCCGTGACCGGATTGCCGGAAATCACGATTGGCGAAACCATCGCCGCCGGGGACAACCCGACCGCGCTTCCCGCGCCGTCGGTGGACGAACCGACCCTGCAGATGACGTTCGCCGTGAACACGTCGCCGTTCTCCGGGCGCGAAGGGCAATACTCCACATCGCGCAAGATCCGGGAGCGATTGTTCAAGGAACTCGAAACCAATGTTTCGCTCCGGGTTACGGAAACCGATTCGCCGGACCAGTTTGTCGTGTTCGGGCGCGGGGAATTGCACCTCGCCGTTCTGATCGAAACCATGCGCCGCGAAGGATACGAACTGCAAGTCTCGATGCCCGAGGTTCTGGTACGGCGCGGCGAAGACGGCTCGAAGCAGGAACCGTATGAGCGGGCGTTGATCTCGGTCGCCGAGGAGTATCAAGGCGCGGTGATGGAAGCCCTCGGTGTCCGCCGCGGCGAACTGCAGGACATGCGTCCCGCCGACCGTGGCGCGGGTGTGCGACTGGAGTTCGTCATTCCGACCCGCGGCTTGCTCGGATTCCGCAACCAGTTCCTGACGCTTACCCGTGGCACCGGTGTTCTTTCCACCTTATTTGAAGGATACGGACCGTGGGCGGGGGACATCCAACGGGCTCGTCAGGGATCGCTGATCTCGTCGGAAACCGGCACGACCACGCCGTTCGGCTTGTCCAACGCCGAAGAGCGCGGCGAACTGTTCCTTCCGGCGGGCGTCGAAGTGTACGAAGGTATGATCATCGGACGCCATCAGCGTGAAGGTGATTTGGAAGTTAACGCCTGTAAGATGAAGGCACTGACGAACATGCGCTCCTCGAATGCCGACATGGCGGTGCGCCTGACCCGTCCGCAAGAAATGGGTCTGGATAAAGCACTGGAGTACATCGGTCCCGACGATTTCCTGGAAATTACGCCGAAAAACATCCGGATGCGGAAGCGCGAGCTTGATCCAAAGATGCGAAAGCGCAGCAAGGACCGCGAAAGCGACACGCGGTAGTCGTATCGCCTGCGCAACAGAATCTGTCAATACCGGTTATTTGCTATTCAAGAACGTAGCCACGTCCTCCTTGAGTTTTTGCAAGGAGGGCGAATGGATGTACATCATGTCGTGGCAAACAACCTGCCATGGTCGTGCTTCTAACCTGTTATTTCCTTTCCCCTTTTACTTTTCCTTGTGCGAAGGTCACATGGAAAAAATAAGTAAAATGACTGCTCTTTAACAGTTAATAAAAGGCGAAGACATCCCCATATCAACTGCCCCTTTCAAACGGAACGGGATGAGGTGCTATTCTGAAGTTCGAATCCGTGACTCGGCGTTTACAAATTTTAGCGATCCTATAGAACCTTCCGAGACCACTGCCTCCGAGAAAGTACTGTTCGGCTCTGGTTGAATCTTGAAACGGGTACGGACGGCATTTGCCAAGTCCGCGATAGAGATTTCCGTGGAAGGGTTAGAGAGGGCGTCAAGGAGAGCAGCAGTAAATTGACCTAGTTGTCGCTGTTGATCTTCACCTCCTCCCGCACCCAAGAAGGCAACATCATGCAACCTTGCAGCTGTTGCGTGAATAAAGGGGGGCAGACCTGCATCCAGAGTAATTAGCGTTCTGGGAAACGGCCAGGGAAATAGTGAGGCATCGCCTCGCTCCTTAACCGGGCGAGGGATGGTCGCGGACGCGACGATAGGAATGCCAGTAGTAGCCAGGCGATTGGGAACGGTATCGAAGGTGATCAATAATGGCAGATCTTCGCCGTCGACATGCAGCAGAATACCGTTGAAGTGTCGAGTCACCGGGGGGCATTTGCAGTTGCGAGAGTGCGCGCAGTTCGCGGCGACGGGCGGCTTTCATGAACTCGCGCGCGATGTCGTTGTAAGCCTTGATCGAAGCGCGCAGACCGATGTAATCGCCCTGCGAGTCGTGCCCGCAAGCGGCAGCCATGTAGCCCAGGCGGCCTTGATCCCATTCCACACCCATCAGTTTGATGAGGGCATCCAAAATCCAGCGTTGCTGGGAAAAACGGCTGACGCGGCGTGTCACATCGAGCGGCATTGTTGGCATAAGTTGATTTCCTGTTTGATTCTTCCGGCGCGGCAATCACCGAAAATCACCCGACAGGGGGATTTCGGATTCTCTGGCGAAGCTCTCTCAGGCGTTTGCGATAGTCACGGCTTGATGGAGGTGTTCGCGGCTGGAAAGCTGGGCGATCATGAAGGCAGCCAAGTCGGCGCGCGTGATCTTATGGGCTTTCTCGCCCGTTTCGGGCGCGAAGACCCGCACGTCGCCTTTGGCGGGATCATCGGTGAGGATGGCCGGGCGAAGAATCACCCAGTCAAGACCACTCGCTTCGACAGCGGATTCCATTGCCGCCTTGTCTTTGTTCGCGCCGCGCAAAAAGGTCGCAACAAGGAGCCGCTCATAGATGGGAGCATTGGCCTCGCTGTCCCCTTCGCCCAACATGGAAGTCACTACGAGGCGGCGCACTCCGCTGCGCCGCATGGAAGCGATGATGGTTCTGGCCGCGCCCGATTCGAGGGTGGTCGCCTTGTAAGGCGTTTTGCCGCCGATGGTGTCCAGCACCGCGTCTTGACCCAGAACGGCGGCGTCCATTGCGACGCTATCGGTGGCGTCGCCTTCGATGACGCGCACGCTTGCAACGTCGTATTCGCCCGAGTTGCGGACAAAAGCCGTGACCTGATGACCAGCAGCCACCGCCTGTTCGACGACTGCTTTGCCGGTTTTCCCGGCGGCTCCAATGACTAACACTTTCATGTTCTCGCTCCTGTTGTAACGCTTGGTAAAGTCTACTTATCCCCTTGTGCGCTTGCGCGGCGCGGTGTTGCTACCCTGCGCAAACGTCAATCTCATTGTAGACGCAGGTGTGGCCCGCGCAATCCCCGAATCGGCGTATTGTGAAGGGGCAGAAGGTTGATCTTTCGTGGTGCTCGCTTAGTGGGAGACTGCATCGCCCATGGTTACACGAAAGACCTCGCCCCCTATCTTCAAAACTCGGTCCGCCAGAATGCCAGCCGATTCGCAAACGGGTCGGGATCGTGTAGCCGCCGAAGGGCGAGGGCTGATCCGGTCATGGCGTCGCCGCGATCTCGGTCGCTTGATGCGAAACCATACGCCAGTGACCGTCCGCGAAGGCCCATACGCGTAAATGTCGGGCGCGCTTCTCGGGCTGGAGGACGCCCTTGACGCGCCGGACATTGTGGTAGCGGCCCGTAACGACTGCTGTCGTGCCGTAAAAGCGCACCCGGTTTTCGTCGATGACGAAGGTGTCAAAGCCGTCGGAACTGGCCTTAAGATTCACGATGAATTCGGGCGTGGTAACGGACGTGCCAGCACTCTCGACCATCACGCATTCGGGCGCCATCAGGCGCTCCAACGCGGCGAAGTCGCGTCGCACTACGGCCTGCACCCGCTCTTCATCGAGGCGCAAAATTTCCTTTTCCGCGCTTTTGAACGAGGTGGGAACTGAAGCAGGAGAGAACTGGGCCGCGTTCGTTCGCGGAGGCGCTTTGAAGAGACGGGCCGAGGTGTCGCGCTGGTATGCCATGATGTCCGGGCGTTGAATCAATTCCATCGTCACCGCCCACGGCGTCAGGAAGAACCAGGAGTCCTGCCCCTCGTTTGGTCCGCTGGCGTTGCGGCGCGGCCCTTCGAGCATTTCCACGTTCTTAGAGCGCAGGTACGCGCCCGCCGCCTGAATGTCGTCCACATCGAAGGCGAGATGACCGACGTTCACCCCACTGGCGAGGGGGATCACGGGTGTGACGCCGGGAATGCGGTATTCGATGAGTTCGATGTGGACGTTTGGCCCCAAACGCAACATGGCCAGACCCACCAGAGCGCGGGGATCCGCGTTCAGACCGGCGGGCGCTTTGGGGCCGCGCCCGTCGGCGGTAAACGGGTCCGAGCGCCACAGCACGGCGGCGCCCAGCACACCAGTGAAAAAGGCGACGGCCCGTTCCAGATCAGGCACGGTGAAACCAGCGTGGTCAACGGCGCGCGCGCCGGGAATAGCAATGCGCTCACCGGTGGTGGGGGGCGTCGCCGTTTGCGCCTGCGCCAAAACCGGCGTGAAAAGTAGCGTGGCTGCTAAAGCGCCGACTGCGGCTGGACTCCCGGAGGAAGATGTTGCGGATTTCATGTCGTCTCTTTCATTTGACGGGATGAGCGGGGCGTCGCGCGGCGAAAGGCTTGGCTACGAACCCTTGTTGAGTGGCTGTGTTATTGGTACGTTAGAGGCCAGCAGTCGCACGATCTTCGATGCAGCGGGGCTGCCCCAATCTTGTATGAGTTCGGCGACCATCGTGTTAGTTACAGTAAGGGCCGCGCCCGCTTGCTCTATGTTTGCCCCACCCGTCAAGTTTTAGTTGGAACACTCTGGAAAAACTGCCCGTGGAAGCCGAAAGGAATGTGTTGCGGCAATCGCGTTCGGGCGATCTCTGTAAACGATTGAGCGTTTAAAACCACCAGAAAGGTCGTTCCGCGGCGTGAATCGAAGACCACGGACAGAATGGCGCCCGCGTCTTCTGCACCCGCGCCCGGTGCGGCGATGAAA
The DNA here is from genome assembly GCA_014381035.1 of Armatimonadota bacterium. The sequence goes on along the minus strand of JACMIS010000142.1, from coordinate 1,694 downwards.
ACCGGCTCGCCCGGATAGCAGTCGGCCTCCTGCCACGTCTTGACCACGCCACTGTCCACTTCGATTTTGCTCAACTCGTTGTAAAAATCCGTGGTTCCGCTTTTCAAACTCGCGCCGTAAAGGTAGGCGTAGGGTTGACCATTGAAACGCTCGTAGTTGAGGCGCGGAAATTCGATTTTCGTATCCGACAATAATTCAAAGGTGGCACGTCCGCCTGTCAGGGGAATCCGGTAACGGCGCAACTCGCCGCCCGAAACGTGCGCATCGTCGGCTCGCAACTTGTCGAGATAATACTGTTCCACCAGTCTCGCATCGGCGTAAGCGACAAAATCGGCGAAGATTTCACCGTCCCGCTCAAACGCATTGACATGGTGGAAAGCGAAAAATGCTTCGGTCTGCGATTCGCTGACGACCGCGCCGGTCGATTTGTCAACCACGATGAAACGCGCGCCTTCGTCCGGCAGCCACTCGAAATTCTCGATGAACGGTTTGCCGCTCACCAACATAGAAAGTGCGCTCGTCAGCTTTAACGCATACTCGGCAAGCAACAGATAATGCTCGGTTATCCCGAAACTGTGAATGTAGGATACGCTTTTGGTGGGAATGGCGGCGAGCAAATCCAGCTTGCCACCGTTCATTGTATAGAAACGATATTCGTTCGACATTCCGAGTTTCGCCGCATAGGTGATGCCGAGTCCGCTGGAAGAATCGAAGTGCGGATGCGCCGTGGAAATCTGCGCGTCGGTTTTCTCGTAATCGTAGACGCCGAGCGTGTCGAGCGTCTGTGAATCAAAAGTCATCGCCAGCGGTACTTCGGTGAGCGCGACATAGTCATCGCCGAACCGGGAAACGTTCACGTTGTCGTTGCCGCCGATTTCTGGTCTGAATGCCGTCTTCAGCCGTTTGAAGAGCGTTTGACACGGATCGGTCGCGAACTCGGCGTAGGCGATTTTGCCGCTTTGGTTGCTCTCGCAATACGTTTTCGACTCCAAAAATCGGTTGCGGTAGGAAACGCGCCCTTCTTGAAACGCGAACGAGTGGAGCATCGCCAGCCCGTCGAACCAGTGACGGTAAGATTGTCCGCCGACCTCGAACTGCGCCGGTGTGGTGCGGATTAAAGACCCGACCAGCCATGGTGGAATTTGTCCCTCGACGCTAAGCTCCTCGACGACGATCTCTTTGTTCTGCGTTTGCAGTCCACCTTTAAATTGATTATGCATAAAACCTCTGAGGTATCCCTCTATCTGTCTTAGCTCGGTCGCGTGTTGTCAGGCAAGCGTCTCCAAGCATTTGCAATTCAGAGTGACCCCGAATTATTGTCCGAGGGAATAAACTTAGCGTCGCAACGTAGCGTCGCGCGGCGTATGCGCACGCCCCTCCCCGAACACCCACTCGGCGATCTCATGGCACCGCATGAACCACACGCCAGAAGTATGGCAGGGCCGCCGCCCGGCGTGAAATAAGAAACTTGGGGGCGCACGAGAACGGGTGACATCATGAGGTCGGTCTTTTCACATCTTTTTCCTACGATTATGATAGTGTCTCGCACGCGCTCACCGCGTCCGCGAAACGGCGTATTCTGGAGTGCCCAGGTGGCTGGCGTGTAAGATTGCCGAGCGATAACGATGCGGTTACGCGCGAAACGATTGGAAGGAGACGACGAATGGTTTAGCCAGGCGTTCTGCACGTGCCTA
>JACMIS010000141.1 GCA_014381035.1 Armatimonadota bacterium | reverse complement strand
TCGAGGCGGTGGAAAACCACATGCCGCAGGTGATCGTCATCGACGAGATAGGCACCGAGCAGGAAGCGTTCGCCGCGCGAACTATCGCGGAGCGCGGCGTACAACTGGTCGGGACCGCGCACGGCAACTCGCTGGAAAACCTGCTCCTGAACCCGACGCTGTCTGACCTTGTGGGTGGCATTCAATCCGTCACACTCGGAGACGAGGAAGCGAAACGACGCGGGACGCAAAAGACCGTCCTGGAGCGCAAGGCACCGCCGACGTTCGACGTGATTATCGAGATCCTCGAAGTGGACAAACTCGCCATCCATCACGACGTGGCGAAAGTCGTGGACAAGATGCTCCGAGGGCAACAGCCGCGCCCCGAGATTCGCGTCCGCAACCGCACGGGCGATGTGGAAGTCGTGCAGAAAGCCGAAGTTCCCGCCGACCGACCGGGCGAAAAAACGGGTGGTACCTATGGCGTCACCTACGACACCGAGCCCGATGGGTTCGGGTTTGCGGGAAGCCGTGGAGAGGCGAATCGCGGTCGAGACGAGGCACGGCAAACGCGAGGGATCGCACCCGAGCCGCCACAGAAGCGGAACCTCCCGGCGACGACGCGCATGTTCCCGTATGGTGTTTCGCGGTCGCGGTTGGAGCGCGCGATTGCTAACCTGCGTGTTCCCGCCGTGGTAAGCCGCGATATGAACGAAGCCGATGTCGTGATCGCGCTCAAGGCGACGTTCCGCCGCGAACCGGCGAAACTGACCGAAGCGCGTGGCAAATCGCTCGGAACGTATGTGGTCAAATCGAACACCTACATTCAGATCGAGAACGTGGTTCGCGAAATCTTCGGTATCGAGGGCGGGGCACTGCCGTCGGACGAAGAATCGGCGATCCAGGAAGCGGAAGACGCGATTGACTACGTCCGGGAGACCGGCGAACCGGTCGAACTCGGTCCGACGAACAGTTACCTGCGCCGGTTGCAACACCAACTCATCGAGCGGGCGCAGCTGTTCGGGGAAAGCATCGGCGTAGACCCGAAACGTCGTATCCGCGTCTCACAACCGTAGAAAGCAAAAAACGGAATCCGTGGCATCAGACTCTGATGCCACGGATTCCGTTTTTTGCTTGAAGAATCAGTAGGAAGATGTACTGACGATGGTGAATACATAGCGTAGCGTGCGCCACATAGCGTAGCGTGCGCCACATAGCGTAGCGTGCGCTCTAAAATCTGAGAAAAAGGATACCGTTCATGAATCGCACGTCACGGATCGCCGCCATCATGGGGATATTGTTCGTCCCGTCTCTCGTAGCACTTTCGGGGGGAAGCGCAAGCTCTCAAACTCCGACCCCAACCCCGTCGCCGACAAAAGTAACCGTCACTTTCGAGTATCCCGTTGCACGACCCGCACCGGACCCCAAGCCGCCTGTCACGGGGCGGGTGGAGACGAAATTCAAAACCAGCAACGCCATAGAGCGGTACGACTTTACGCCGAACCAGAGCATCGCTTTTCTGGGGGAGTTTCGGATCTTTTGTGATGGAGAAGATATAACCTACGATGGTCCCTCCCATGTCAATACAGTCAAAAAGGCAGATCTCACAGGTGTCTATAAGAATTCTTTCGTGTGCTCTGGGTCGAAGCAGCACAACAACAACACGCTGTACTCCGCCACGGCCAACGCGACATTCACCCTGAATAACACCACGAACACTGGCAGTGCTCCCAGTGTCTCGTTTTATACTGGCAATACGGCAACCGGAGGCGAACTGCCCGGACCTCCCCCGCCGCCCAACCCTGACTAAGGATCGCCGCTCTCGTAGCCCGCTGCTTCGCACGTTGTAACGGGCTACCTTGTCCTCTCCGTCCAAGGTTTCTCGATCATGACCGGTGTCCGTAACGTTTTCCACGCCCTTATCATCCTTTTTGTCGCCGCAAACCTCCTTTCCCCGGTGTCCGCACAGGGGCAATCGAAAGCAAGCGATGCCGCCGCGACCCGGCTCCGGTTCGGCGTGGTCAACGCCGACCTGCTCGCCGACGACCCGCGCCTTGCGCAAGCGCGGGTCAGCGGCGTGTCGCCGCGCATCGCTCTCGCCGAACTTTTGGAGCAGTGGCAGGCGCAGACCGGCGTCGCCCTGTCCGCCCGAGACACCGACGCCGACGACTCCGGCAGGTGGCAGGTGACGGCCGGGTTGCGCGACGCCCTCTCGCTCGCGGACGCGATGAACGCGCTGCGCTCCGTGATGAGCGAGCAGGGAGCTACCTGGCAGTGGGAACGCTCCGGCAGATCCCCCGACTTCGCCTACCGCTTCGTCCGCCCGCTCTCGCTCGAAGATCGCGCCGCGAAACGCAGGCAGGTCGTGCAGGACGACTTCGAGAACACCGTGGCGCGGATCAAGGACGCCCTGCTCCTCCCGGACGACGAGCTAAAACGGGCGGCACAGCGGGACAAGACCGGGGTGCTGGGGCGGCTCGTGGAAGACAACGGGCTGGTCAAGAAAGGCATGGCGGCATTCTTCTCGAACCTGAGCGAGCAGCAACAGAAAGACGTCCTGCGGGGCGGGAAACTGGAGATACCGTACCGGCAACTCGACGAGCAAGGCAAGGAGTTCGCCACCGCGTTCGCGAAGTACATGGTGGACGGGGCTCTGATCGGCGGCAAGCCGGTCCCGCCGGAAGTGCCGACCGAGCTACTCATCGAGTGCTCCACGGCACCCGACGGTGTAATCCCATTCCTCTCTATTATTGTCCGCCCAGCGGGTGGGTGGTCTTTTACACGCGGATTAGCACACGAGGCGCAGTGGCGGGACCGTCTTGCCGCAGAAGTGTCTCTGCGCGACGACGACAGGAAGCCG
>JACMIS010000140.1 GCA_014381035.1 Armatimonadota bacterium | reverse complement strand
TGACCGCTACCGACCTGGAAATGTGGATGGAATGTCACCTTCCGGCGCGGCTTGACCTCGGATTGGGCGACGACGAAGACAGTGCCGGGTTTACCGCCCCGGCGCGGGTTTTTACCGAGATTCTCGGCGCGTTGCCGGAAGCCGATGTAACGCTGGACCGTCCGTCCGGCGGGAACCAGATGCAGGTTCGGGCGGGTCGCTCGGACTACAAGATTCTCGGACTCCCCGCCGAGGAATTCCCCGGTGTACCCGAAGTCGCGGCGTCCGCGTCGTTCACGATTGGCGGCGAACTGCTCCGCGATGTGATCCGCCATGTCCTGTTCGCCGTCGCCACCGACGAGTCACGCCCGATCTTGACTGGTGTATTGCTGGCGTTCAATGGAAAGCAACTCCGCGCCGTCGCGACCGATACGCACCGCCTCGCTGTTCGCACCGTTCAGTTAGAAGGCGGAGAGGGTGAAGCGAACGCGATTGTCCCCGCACGCGCCATGAACGAACTGCTCCGCCTCGCTGACGACGAAGGCACGGTTACCGTCTCGCTCGCGCAAGGGCAGGCGCGGTTCGAGATCAAGCGCGGCAAGCCGGACGCGTCCGTGCCGTCTTCCACGATCACGATGGTGACGCGGTTGATCGAGGGGCAATACCCGAATTATGAGCGCGTCATCCCGGCGGGACATGACCGTAAGCTGACGCTGGAAACCAGCGAGTTCGCGAAAGCCGTGAAACGCGCCGCGATTGTCGCCCGCGACAACGCCAACCGAGTAGTCCTGTCCACCGAAGGGGCACAGCTGGTACTGTCGGCGGAATCGGGTGCGGTCGGGTCGGTCCGTGACGAGATCGAAGTCGCGCGGGAAGGCGACGACATCCAGATCGCCTTTAACGCCAAGTACATGAACGACGTGCTGAACATCGTCGAGACTGAGGGAGTCGTTCTGGAGCTTACCGAGCCGCTCCGGCCTGGCATTCTGCGCCCAATCGGAGACAACGCGCAAGATTACCTGTGCGTGTTGATGCCGATGCAAGTCATTTGACACAATCCCGAGGTGACAAATATGAGCCGGTGCGATAGAACCGCATCGGCTCATATTTTTGCACACATGGGTACACTAACCGTGACAAATCGTTTTCTACCGGAATTAACGGCACATTAAATCCCAGGAAAGGTAGCGATTCGGCACCTTCGTGTCCCGGAACCGCATTATAATACGGCGATGCCCAGAGGAAGACCGCGAATCCATCCCCCCGATGAACCGGCGAAGTCCGTTCGCGGTAGAAAACCGACCGCCCCGACGATACCGCCCCACGATTCGTTTGCGGAAACCAGATCGCTCATCGCGGCGATACTACGCTCCCGTGGCGGTGTCGGCGCGTCTCCGGAAATGCTACACACCGTAGTGGCCTGGGCTAGATCCGTGCGAACCGAAACCGATCTCCTGCACGATCTAGCCGGGCGACAACGCCGCCCTAAAATCGGCGCGGAACCGGACCGGGTGTTGGGTAACGAGATGAACCGGGCTCTATTGGACGGAGTGCTCGATGGTTCTATTGAGATCCGTGTCGCGGACAATGGTGGCTTGTCTTTCGCTTCCGCGGACACGACGCAAGAATTTCGTGAACTGACGATCGAGGAGATAACCGCCCCGAATAACAATGACGGCGCGGTTTGACGGA
>JACMIS010000139.1 GCA_014381035.1 Armatimonadota bacterium | reverse complement strand
TTTGGTTATTGGGTTCTTGAGTGGTAATGAAGAGCACCTTCGCGTAACCGTCCGACCTGGCAAACCACCTAATCACCTGATAACCAAACAACCCGATCACCTGACCAACCATGCCAATCATCATCGGGACCCCGACATTACGGGGTAAGCAGGTCGCGCTGAATATCGCGAGGGCGTTTGCGGCGACGGCGACATCGTACACGTATCGGCGGGGTGGCTCATCGTATATCATCAAAGGGCGATTGAGCGTTTCCGATTTCGCCGATTACGCGTCCCGGTTTACGTCGGCGGAAACGTCTCCGTGGGCGAAACCGGCCTATCTTCTACGGATCGCGGGCGAATTCATCGTGCCCGGTGGCGGTGCGCCCATTCTGGGCGATTCCGTAGACCTACCTTCCTCAAACCGCTCAAGCGTGAACGCCTCTGAGTTTACAACCTACACCGTGCGCGGGGTGTTTTACGACACCTTCGGGGACGTGGTGACGCTGACCCGAATTTATCCGGCGCTGAATGCGTAATGGGACAGGCACTATCTGGCGGGTTATGTTTTGCTTGCATCGTTCCCCGTGCGTTCCCGTCCCAGACGCAAAAAATTCGCAATCGTTGTTTCCAAATCTACCGTAGGCATTTATGACTCGCTTCTTACGCCGAATGTGAAAACGCCGTCGGGACCGGGCGCGAACTCCTGACACGAGACGACGGCTTCGGGATGCAGGGGTCCGTAGAGGTGCGGGAACTGCTCGTCGGTTCCAGCGACGGACTCGACTTTCACCGGGCTTTGCAGGCGGGCGGGGTCAATCGTCAGCAGGACCAGTCCGGTTTGATCGCGGTAAAAGTGGTTGGCGATGCGGGCGACCTGACCGGCGAACGAGCAATGGATAAACCCGACTTCGTCCAGCGTCTTCCCGAGGGTGGAAAGGGTGTACGGGGTGTCGCTCGCAACGGCGGCTTCCCAATCGCGCCCGGTGGTGATGTGATACAGCGATTCCATGCCCCGATTTTAACATAGGCGACACGGGGATAGAATCGGGATTATCCCATAATGTCGCCGTGTCGCGAAAATTTTTCGGAATCAGGTTTAACCATCGGTTCCACGGGGCATAACTGGAGTGTGAGCGGTGCAGTAACACCGCCGGATGAGAGATAGAGATCACCAACAATCACATAGCGATAATCGAATAGCGAGCAAAACCAAATACAGACAACTACATAGCGACACAAAAACTTTACAATGTAACCAACAGAGGCAGGTATCCCGAGTACATCGGATACCTGCCTTTTTATTTGGTACCGGCACGAACGTTTCGCCCTCTCGGGGGTTTCACCCCCGAGGATTTGACTCCTGCAACTACACATTTTTCATATCATTGTTTCATGAAAAACCGAATGTTTCAGTTGACGTTTTTTCATCGGAGTGCTATCATTCGTCCATGAAGAACGCACTGCTGCCCCTCGCCCTGCCCGCCGTCCTGTTGTTGCAAATAAGTGGTTGCAAGGCGACGCAAGCGGACAACCCTGCCCCATCGCCGCTGTTGGTTGCCCCGATTGCGCAGACTTTCCCGGTAAAGGTCATTCTTCTGGAAGCGGATAAGGCGACCCTGACCGGAAACAGTCTGCTTCAGGCGACGACCGGGTTCAGCGGCACCGGGTATGCCGGAGATTTCATTCCTGAAGGAGCGAAAATCGTCTGGACCATTCCCGAAGCGGGTGCCGGGTTGTACGACGTGCGGATTCGCTACAGTGCGCCGTTCGGCGAAAAGGGATACGAACTCGTCGTCAACGGCAAAAAGTCGAGCGCGATGTTCCCGGCTACCGACAAGAAGTTCGGCACCGTTGCCGCCGGGAAAGTCGAACTGACGGGCGGGACGAACACCATCGCCATCGAGCGCGGCTGGGGATACTTCCAGATCAATTCCATCGAACTCACCCCGGCGAAAGCACCGACGGCTCTGGCGAAGCCGCCCGCGAAACTGAGCGATCCTAAGGCGACCGCCGCGACCCGCGACCTGTTCGCGTTGCTGGTGCGGGCGTATGGCGAGAAAACGCTCAGCGGTCAACAGGACTGGGGCGACACGGAGTATCTGCGTGCCACGGTCGAGCGGACCCCGGCGATTCAGGGTTCCGACCTGATAGACTATTCGCCGTCCCGCGTCGCGCGGGGGAGCAAGCCGAACAACGCCAGCGAGCGGCTGATCGCCTCCGCCAAAGCCGGACAGATCGTGACGCTCGCCTGGCACTGGAACGCGCCCACCGACTTGATCGACAAAGAATACATGGACCCCGGCGGTAAAAAGATCAACGGGATCTGGTGGCGCGGCTTTTACACCGACGCGACGACGTTCGATCTGGAACAGGCTCTGAAAAACCCGGACTCGCCGAAATACAAACTGCTTCTGAGCGACATAGACGTTATCGCAAAAGAACTCAAAAAGTTTCAGGCTGCCGGGGTTCCCGTCCTGTGGCGACCGCTCCATGAAGCGGAAGGCGGCTGGTTCTGGTGGGGCGCGAAGGGTCCCGAACCGCTGAAGAAACTGTGGCGTCTGCTATACGACCGTTTGACCAACAAGCACGGGCTGCATAATCTGATCTGGGTGTACAGTTCCGGCACCGAT